>JAFSOM010000199.1 GCA_017447005.1 Oscillibacter sp. | reverse complement strand
CTTTTGAGAAAGCATTAGAAGCCGCTATCGATAAATATTCTCAAGTTGGATAACTATACTTTCGCGTAGGTGGGATTGGACATGATTCCGGTAAACTCCGTGACGGTTTTGCCCGCCGCGTTCAGAATGCCCATAAGTTCGTCGTAGACGCCGTTCCGCTTGACTGAACCGCCGCCGTAGGCCAGCAGTACGTTTTTTCCGCGCTTTTGCAGTTCCGCCGCCAGATTCTTTTCCGCCGCCTTTTCGCCGAAATAGACTTGCACCGGATGGCTGTAAGTGAACGCGTTCATTCCGTTTCCCTCCTTATAAAATCTCCGTTGCCGCCGGATAAGTCCGCCTTTGCCTTACGGCTGGGCGTCAAAGTCCGGCGCGAAGTTCAGATAGCCTTGCAACGCTTCCGGCGTCGCCGTGTAATAGCGCTTCCCGCTGTCCAGTTTCGCAATCTCCGTCATTTCCTCGTCCGTCAGGATAAAGTCAAAAATGTCGATGTTGTCCCGGATATGCTGTACGTTTTTGGAGCCGGGAATGACCACGTTGCCGGACTGCGTGTGCCAGCGGAGGATAATTTGCGCGTTGGATTTGCCGTACTTCTCCGCCAGTTTCGTAAAAACCGGCTCTTCCACAAGGGATTTGTCGCCGTGGCCCAGCGGATACCACGCCATCACCGCCGTTCCCATAGGCTTCAAATACGCCTTCAGCGCGGTTTCGGGGAAGTACGGGTGCGCCTCCACTTGTACGAATGCGGGCTTGATTTCCGTGGCGGCTATGACTTCCTGAATCTGTTCCTCCGGGAAGTTGGACAGGCCCAGAGACTTCACTTTTCCGGCCTTGACCGCCCGTTCCATAGCCTTGTACGCGCCGACATAATCCCCCGCCGGCTGGTGCAGAAACAGCAGGTCGATATAGTCCGCGTCAAGCCGTTTCAGCGTGGCGTCAATTGCGTTGTCGGCGTCGGCGTACACGCTCGGCCACAGCTTTGTGACAAGGTAAATTTCCTCCCGCTTCAAGCCGGAACGCTTCAAGCCGCGCCCCACCGCTTTTTCGTTCATATAGCCGTTGGCGGTATCGACAAGACGATAACCATTCGTGAGGGCGTTGTATACCGCCTCCTCCGCGTCCTTGGGCTGCATGAGGAACGTACCGATTCCGACAAGAGGGGCCTTCGTTCCGTTGTTCAAAGTAATAAAATCCATCTTGACAACCTCCATTTTGGCGTTTATGATAACATTATAAATGATTGGAAAGCGAATGTACAATAGAACTTTTTTATTCTGACTATAACTAAAACGCATAGTAATTCTTACTTACCGTAAGGGGGTTGCGAAAATCATGGAATTATACCAGATTCGCCAGCTTTTAGCGGTTGCGGAACACGGAAGCCTTTCCGCCGCCGCAAGTTTCCTGAACGTCTCCCAGCCCGCGCTGACCCGTTCCATGCAGAAGCTGGAACGCGAATTTGGCGTGACGCTGTTCCACAGAACCAAAAATAGCGTCGAACTGAACGAAGCGGGCAAAATCGCCGTAGAACAGGCGCGGCTCGTCATGGGCGCGGCGGAGAGCATGTCCGCCCGGATGCGCGCTTACAAACGGGAACAGACCACAATTTCCATCGGCTCCTGCGCGCCCGGCCCCATGTGGGCGCTGACCGCTGAACTGGTTCAGCGTCTGCCCGGAAAGACGATTACGTCGGAACTGCGGTCGGCGGATACGCTGACGGGGGGACTGCTGTCAGGCGCGTATCAACTCATCATTCTGAATCAGCCTCTGAATCAGAATGAAATTACGTGCCGCCATTATGTGACGGAACGTCTGTTTATTTCGCTTCCGCCCGCCCATCCTCTGGCGTCCAAGGAGGAGGTATGGCTCTCGGAACTGGCCGGACAGACTATGCTCCTCTATGCCGATTTGGGCGTGTGGGAACAACTGCGGGAAGAAAAAATGAGGAACATTCACTTTATTGTCCAGAAAGACCGGGAGGCGTTCGCGGACCTCGTGACCGCGTCCGCGCTTCCCAGCTTTACGACAAACCTGACGCGCCGTCTCGCTCCTCCTCCGTTGGACAGGGCGGAGATACCCATTCTGAATCCGGAGGCGTCGATTCCCTTTTATCTCTGCGCCATGGAACGAAACCGACGCCTGCTGGAAAGCGTTCCCGTTCCCGTTTTCTCATAAGCCGGCGCGGCGGGTATCCGCTTTTCAGAATACCCGCGCAGAGAAGAGATTTTCCATACGAATTTCAACGCTATGCGGGCGCGTTCCAGAGAGCTGGGAGGCGACGTAAGCGATAAAATGTCCGCGTTTCTAGCCGCTCCGCTTGTACGCGGACTTCGTTTTAACGCATCTTGCAAATATGTCCGGGCGGCGCTACAATAACGCCGTGAGGACGCCCCGGAAAGTTATGTCCTCACGGAAAGGAGCCGCTATGCTCTTTCAGAATGAAACATCCAGCTTGAAACTGGAAATTGTCAGCTATGAACTTCCTCCCGGAGAGGGCGACCCGCAGAGCGACGACCGCAACTGGCTGATGTTACGCGCCACGTGGAACGACGGCGGGGAGATTGTGAAGGATTCCAACTGCTGTCTGCTGACCTACGAGTTACAGGAAATGACGGCGGGGCTGAAAGTCCTCAACGCGGGCATTCGGGACGCCTACCGGAGCGAATTTTCGGAGCCGTATTTCTCGCTGACGGCCTGCGCAGACGGCGACGCCTTCACGGTGTCGGTATCGTTCTACCTGCCGAATATCATGTACGGCGACGATACGGCGGAGGTCACGTGCGCGATGGACAGGGCGCAAATGCGGGCGCTGTTGGACGAGTTAAGCGCGCTATGCGAAAAATTCCCGGACAGGCCCTGAAATACTGTCAAAAACCGCTTTGCAAACGCGGGAAAGTATGCTAATATGGGAGAGGTTTACAGCTTGATTTCGTAAGGAGGGACGTTTATGCTGTCGCCTGTCGCGGCGCACCGCCGTTATCTGCACCAAATCCCGGAACTGGACGACCAGCTCCCGCAAACGCTGACCCTTGTCACCGGGGTCTTGCGCGGCCACCGTTGCGAGTACGTTTCCCCGATTCAGGGGAGCGTGTGCGTGTGGTTCGACTTCGGCAAGGAGGAGACCGTAGCGTTTCGCGCCGATATGGACGCGTTGCCCATTGAGGAGGCCACCGGACTGCCGTACTCTTCCCGTCACCCGGGGAATATGCACGCCTGCGGTCATGACGGACATACGGCGATGTTGCTGTCGTTCTGCCAATGGCTTTCGGAGAAGCCGGAGGGCATGACGCGCAACGTGCTGGCGATTTTCCAGCCGTCGGAGGAGACGACGGGCGGCGCCGGGCGGATTTGCGATTCCGGCGTGTTGGAGGAACGCAACGTCAAGCGCATTTTCGGCCTTCACCTGTGGCCGCATTTGCCGAAAGGACAGATTTTCTCGTGTCCTGGCCCCATGATGGCCCGTTCCAATGAAGTGACGGTGCGCGTACATGGGAAGAGCGCGCATTTGTCCCGCGCCGAACAGGGCCGCGACGCGCTGTTAGCGGGCGTCGAGTACCTCACCCGCGCCTATCGACTGGCGGAGGAAGTCCCGCCGCCGTGCGTGTTGCGTTTCGGGAAGATGTATTCCGGGACGGTACGGAACGCCATCAGCGGGGAGAGCGGTCTGGAAGGAAGTCTGAGAACGTATCAGGACGCCACCTTTGAGGCTGTCCGGGACGGTCTCGGGCGGATTGGCGCGGACATTGAGCGGAAAAGCGGCTGTCATGTCACAACGTCTTTCGGGAGCGGCTACCCGGCGGTATGGAACCATGAGGAGCTTTACGAGGCTGTCCGGGCGGGTCTCGGCCCCGACGCCCCCGCGCTTCTGGATAAGCCGTCGCTGGCGGCGGAGGACTTTTCATTCTATCAGCGTCAGATTCCGGGCGTATTCTTCTTTCTCGGCATTGGCGACACGCCCGAATTGCACGCGAATAACTTCGATTTCGATGACGAGTACGTGTTGCCTCTGGGCGTGGAATTTCTGAAAAAGCTGGCGCGTCTGCCCTGACCGCGCCCTACAGGGGACTGCCTGCGCGGTTCCCTGTCGTCCGTTTCCGGACGCTTTCTCAACTTAAAACTTGCGTAAGACCCCTCTCCCTGTCCCCCTCCCCTTTCAGGGGCGGGGGAACAAGAATTGAAAACGCTTGCAAGTTACGGAAAGTCCCCCCTGAAAAGGGGGGATTTAGGGGGGGGGTATGCGTAAAGCGAATTAGTATCAACAGGAGCGTTTCACATAGCGCGTAACATCCCGCATGGACGAAAGGAAGTGTGACTATGGTGGAATACTACAAGGACGCGAGAAAACAGGCGCAAAAGGAATTTCGGGCCTGCGTCGCCCGAGGCGAACATCCGTGGCTTCCGCGTCTGGACGACTTCGTGACTTCGGAACAGTCCATTCACAGCATGGACCTCGGTTTGATACAGATTCCCATGGAATTTGTCGTGGGGACGAAAAGCGGCGGACGTACCAACGCGTTTGCGCGTAACTTTATGCCCCTGCTGGACGGCGCGACGGAATTTTCCGGCAAGTGGGAACGTCTCTGTAACACGCACTTGAAAGAGGGTATCCGCGACCCTATCAAGGCCACGGAGTACATGAACCGCTATTACGTGGAGGAGGGCAACAAGCGCGTCAGCGTCTTGAAGTACTTCGGCGCGGAGACGATTTCGGCCTACGTCACGCGCATTCTTCCGCCGCGCAACGGTTCCGACGAATCCAAACTCTATTACGAGTTCACGGACTTCTACCGCTACAGCAAAATCAACTTCTTGGAGTTCTCAAGGCTGGGAAGCTATCAGCGTTTGCAACGTCTGTTGGGGAAACGTCCGTGGGAGGCGTGGAGCGACGACGAGCGCAATACGTTCAAAGCGGCGTACTACACTTTCCGACAGGTCTATGACCAGTTCGGCGGGCGTCGGTTGTCCAGTACGGTCGGCGACGCGTTCCTCGCCTGTATCCGCGTCTACGGCTACGCCGCCCTGCGCGGCATTACGCCGTCGGAGATGAAAACATTTGTTGAAAAGGTCTGGGAGGAAATCACGCTTCAACAAGACCTCTCTCCGATTGACGTGAAACTGACGCCGGAGGCCGACAGCGCGAAACCGTTGCTTTCCACGATTCCCGCCGTACTGCCGAAAAAGATTCTGAAAGCCGCCTTTATCCACGACAAGACCCCGGAGCTTTCCGGCTGGACATGGGGCCACGAGCAGGGGCGGCAACGCGTACAGAGAACGTTGCACGGCGAACTGGAAAGCAAATCCTACTTCAACGCCATGGAGCCGACCGGCCCCGACGAACCGCCCGACAAGCGTCCGTTAGCCGTGATTCGTCAGGCGATTGACGACGGCGCGACGGTACTGTTTACCACGTCGCCGCGCCTGTTGCCCGCGAGCCTCAACGCCGCCGTCGAGTTTCCCGACGTGACCATCTTGAACTGTTCCGTGAACCAGTCGCACCGCTATATACGCACGTACTACGCCCGGATGTACGAGGCGAAATTCATTTCCGGGGCGATTGCGGGCGCAATGGCCGGGACGGAGGAGCGGATTGGTTACTTGTGCAACTATCCGATTTTCGGACAGGTCGCCGGAATCAACGCCTTCGCGCTGGGCGTACAGATGACCAACCCCGACGCGGAAGTCGTGCTGGACTGGTCAAGCGTCGGCGGGGCCAAGGACGCTATCGCAAGGCTGACGGCGCAGGGAATCCGCATTGTGTCCTGTATGGATACCGTCCGGCGCGGCGGGGAGTATGTCGGCGCGGGCTTATCGCTCATACAGGGCGGGAGTCAAACGGTTCTGGCGGCGCCTGTCTGGCAGTGGGGCGCATATTATGAGGCCTTGATTCGCCGCATTCAAGACCGCTCTTTGCAGTCGGAGTACGCCGGGAGCAGTAAGGCGCTCAATTACTACTGGGGCATGTCCGCCGGAGTGGTAGAATTGAAACTCTCCGACGCGTTGCCGGACAGCGTGCGAAAACTGGCGGTCTTTCTGCGTGACGGTATCTGTGGCGGGACTTGCGACCCGTTCCGGGGGCCGCTCTATGACCAGAAGCATAAGCGCTGTTCCGCTGACGGAGAGCGTCTAAGCGTCGAGCGCATTATCAATATGGACTGGCTCAACGAAAACGTGCTGGGCAGTCTCCCGACCTTCCAGCAGTTGGACGACACCGGCAAGGCGACGGTTGGCGTGGTGGGCGTGAAAGCGTCGTCGGAGTTCCCGGAGGAAGTCGGGACGGCGGAAACGTCCGACGCGGCGGAAGTATCAGCGAACGCGGAAACGTCCAACG
Source organism: Oscillibacter sp. (assembly GCA_017447005.1). Classification (GTDB taxonomy): domain Bacteria; phylum Bacillota; class Clostridia; order Oscillospirales; family Oscillospiraceae; genus Oscillibacter. Next base: position 7,731 of record JAFSOM010000199.1, on the reverse strand, counting down.
CGGCGCAAGCGTCAGCGAATCCGAAAACGTCCAACGCGGCGCAAGCGTCAAGCGCGGCGCAAGCGGAAACGCCGGAAGTATCCGCGGAAACGGAAGCGTCGGGCATACTGTCCGGCGTGGCGAAAGTGAAAAGCGCGGTGAAACTGTCGGTAAAGGAAAAAACGTCGGAACTGCTGTCAAAACTCCCCGGCGCGTCGGACGCGGGCAAGGAGGCGTGAGGGCGTGAGGATTCTGGCTTTGGCGGATGAGGAATCGGACTATTATTACAACTTCTACACGCCCGGGAAACTGGACGAATTTGACCTCATCCTGTCCTGTGGGGACTTGCACAAGTCCTATCTGGAATTTTTCGTGACGCTCTCCAACTGTCCGTTGCTCTACGTGCGCGGGAATCATGACGACAGTTTCGGGGAATCGCCGCCGGAAGGGTGCGAGTGCGTGGAAGACCGCATTTTCGTGCATAACGGCGTGCGGATACTCGGCTTGGGCGGCTCGTTCCGCTACCGCGACGGCGATAATATGTATACGGAATGGCAAATGGAAACGCGAATCCGGCGCTTATGGCTCCAACTGTTGAAATATAAGGGCTTCGACATCCTGCTGACCCATGCCCCGGCGCGGCATATCAACGACTTCGACACCATGACGCATCGCGGTTTCGAGTGTTTCCGGAAACTGCTGGAACGTTACCGTCCGCAATACTTTATTCACGGGCACATCCACCGCGCCTACGGTATGCGTATTCCGCGCCTGACGCAGTTCGAGGACACGACCGTTATCAACGCCTGCGGGCATTACGCCTTCGACTACTGAACGCGACATTCTATCCGGATACCGATTACATTTTCCCATGGTAATTTCCGTATGCGCCTGTTATCATGCCGAAAACAATTACCGAAAGGGGAGTTTCCATTGCCCATCAGCTACCATGAGGCGTCGGGGGAGTTCCACCTCTACAACGCCGACATCAGTTATATTATCGGCCTGTTGCCCAACGCCCACGCCGGACAGATTTACTTCGGCGCCCGTCTGCGCGACCGCGACAGTTTCGCCCATCTCATCGAAAACACGTGCCGCCCGATTTCCTCTTGGCCCATGCGGGAACGCGCTAATTTTTCGCTGGAGTTCGCCCGTCAGGAATACCCCTGCTTCGGAACGTCGGATTTCCGTCAGCCCGCCTTCGAGCTGATACAGGAGAACGGGAGCGCAATCAGCGACTTCACCTATACCGGACACCGTATTTATTCCGGCAAGCCCGACCTTCCCGGATTGCCCCATTCCTATACGGAAGCCGACACGGAAGCGGACACCCTCGAACTGTTTCTCCGTGACCGCGTGACCAGTACGGAACTGACCTTGACCTATACCGTGTTCGCCAATTACAACGTGATAGCGCGGAGCGCGAGTTTCGCCAATCGCGGCACGGAGACGCTCTTTTTAGGGCGGGCCATGTCCGTGAGCGTGGACTTCCCCGACCGTGACTTCCAATGGATGCAGTTTTCGGGCGCGTGGGGCCGGGAGCGTCAGCCGATAACCCGTGACTTACTCCCCGGCGTCACGGCGGCGGAGTCCATGCGCGGACATTCCAGCGCCCACGAAAACCCCTTTGTCATCCTGAAACGTTCCCACACGACGGAATCAAGCGGCGAATGTTACGGCTTTTCGCTCGTCTATTCCGGAAACTTTCTGGCGCAGGCGGAGGTTGACACCTACGATGTCACCCGCGTTTCCATGGGAATCAACCCGCGCAATTTCCGCTGGAAACTGGCCCCCGGTGAGACGTTCCACACCCCGGAAGCGTTGCTTTCCTATAGCGCCGACGGCCTCAACGGGCTTTCCGGGACGTTGCACCATATCCTGCGGGAACGCGTGGCGCGGGGCTACTGGCGCGACCGTCCGCGCCCGGTACTGCTCAACAACTGGGAAGCCACCGGAATGCGTTTCACGGAACGCGAAATTTTGAATATCGCCGGAAAAGCGGCGGAAGCGGGCGTGGAACTGTTCGTACTCGACGACGGCTGGTTCGGACGCCGGAGCGAGTTTTCCGGCCTCGGCGACTGGTACGTTGACCACTCCAAACTGCCCGACGGCTTGCGCGGCCTCTCGGAGAAAATCAACGCGCTCGGTATGCGCTTCGGTATCTGGATTGAGCCGGAAATGGTCAATGAAGATTCCGAATTGTACCGCGCCCATCCCGAATACGCCTTAGGCGTTCCGGGACGCTCGAAAAGTCTGGGCCGCTGTCAACTGGTTCTCGACTTCTCCAACCCGGAAGTCGTGGAATGCGTCTATGACATGCTCATGAAGGCCTTTGACGGCGTGAAGCTGTCCTATATTAAATGGGATATGAACCGCTCGATTACGGAGTGTTACTCGTCGCATTGGCACGCCGACAGACAGGGCGAGATTTACCACCGCTATATTCTGGGCGTCTACAGTCTGTATGAAAAACTGCGGACGGCGTTCCCTGAAGTCCTCTTTGAATCCTGCGCGAGCGGCGGGAGCCGTTACGACGCCGGAATGCTCTATTACGCGCCGCAAGCGTGGTGCTCCGACGACACCGACGCCGCCGAACGTCTGCGCATTCAGTACGGCTCTTCCTATGGCTACCCGGTTTCGTCCTGCGGGGCGCACGTTTCCACCTGTCCGAATCAGCAGACCGGACGCGTCGCGCCGTTGTCGACACGGGCTAACGTCGCGTTTTTCGGCGCCTTCGGGTACGAGATGGACCTGAACGAACTCGACGCGCACGGATTTGAGAAAATCAAAGAGCAAATCGCGTTCATGAAAGAGAACCGGGAACTGATTCAATACGGCGACTTCTACCGCCTCGTTGACCCGTATCAGGGGCGTTACGGCGCGTGGATGGTCGTCAGCCCGGATAAAACGGCGGCGGTCGTCGGGTTCTATAAGCTCCTGAACACGGTCAATACGGGATTCTGTCAGTTGAAGTTGCAAGGCCTGAATCCGGAGTACGAGTACGAAATCAACGGCAATACGCGTATGGGCGGGGACGAGCTGATGCAATTCGGCCTGCTCCCGAAAGACCCGTCCGCCCACGTGACGGAAACGCAAGTCGTCGCGGCGATGGAACAGATGGACGCGGTAGGCGTGACGCTGAATTTTGAGGACGCGTCCGCGGCGGCGATGGCAGCGTCCTACGCGAACATGGCGCGGGAAGTCGAATGGACGGCCCTCCGCGATTTTGATTCCCGCCTGTACTGTCTGCGGGCGGTCGCGCCGGGGAAGAACTGAAATTTTCCTTGCGGAATCCGTGAAAACCGCTTGCAATCGGGGCCGGAAAGTAGTATAGTGAAAGAGGAATCTTATCAGGAATGAAAGCGGCGTCGTTCCGCGCCTGAATGCGTCAAGGCGGAGACGTTTTCCGCGTCCCGTCTCGTAAGGAGGATTGGCTCTTATGAAAAAATATCAGCTGAAAAAATATCAGCGCCCCGAAATGGAAGTGGAGGAGCTGACCGGGGAAATCGCCTTGGAAGGCAGTAACGAGCTTCCTATCATGTGGGGAGAGGAAGAGGAATACTGATTCCCTGATGATTCGTCCGTATGGCGGCCCGTAGGGGCAAATCTGAGGGAAAGCGGCGGATGTTGGAGAAATTCGATGTCCGCCCCTTTTCTATGCGCCGCCCTGTAATCCGTTCCGCTTGTCCTACGCGTCGCCCCGCAATCTATCCCGCTTGGAGAACTGATATGAATCCTTTACGCTTTACTGTCGCGTTAGCCGGGGTTCCCGTGGAAATCCGGTGTCAATATCCGCAAAACCGGCGCTTTTTCCGGGAATACCTCTCGGATTCGTCCGCCGCGCTGACCGTCGCGCCCACGCGGGCCGAATGCGCTGAAATCCAAGCCCGTTATACGCAAATCCATGGGGACGCGGCGAAGGCCTGTCCGGACTGGTTCTGGGAAAATCAGGCGCTTCACCGGAAACTGTGCGAGGGGCTTTTGGCTTACAATGCCCTGTTGTTCCACGCTTCCGCGCTGACGCTGGATGGACAGGCGTTTCTCTTCACCGCTGACAGCGGTACGGGCAAGAGTACGCACACGCAATTCTGGCGGGAGCGTTTTGGGGAGCGCGTGACGGTTATCAACGACGACAAGCCGCTGTTAAAGGTCACGGACGGAGGCGTTTTCGTCTGGGGGACGCCGTGGAATGGAAAGCGGCGTCTGAGCCGGAATCTGTCCGCGCCAGTTCGGGCGATTGTGGAGTTGGAACGGGACAGCTTCAACCATGTCGAACGCTGTTCTGACCCGTTCAAGGTTTTATATCTTCATGCGTTGCGCTGTGCGGAGCCGTCGCTTTCGCTGAAAGTCCTGACGCTGGAAAAGGAAATCGTGGAGCGGACGCCGTTCTATCGGCTGGGCTGCAATCTGAACCCGGACGCGGCGGAGATTGCGTTCCGCGGAATCGAGCGTCTGGAAGCGGAGGCCGCGTCGCGTGGCGTTCGCCGTCCGGAAACGGAATCCGCGTCGCGTGGCGGAGAGGGTCCAGAAATAGAAACCGTCACGCATAGCGGCGCATAGATAGAAAGGAGAGAGTCCTTTTGAGATTGAAAAAAGAGTTCGTCACGCAGACGATAGGCGATAAGCAGATTATGGTAGCCGTGGAGGGGGCCGCGTTCAGCGGGATTGTACGCAGTAACGAGACCGCCGCGTTTATTGTAGACCGTCTGAAACAGGACACCACCAAAGAGGCGATTGTATCCGCTATGTACGCGGAATACGACGCGCCTATTGGCGTCATCGCGGCGGACGTGGAACGGATTCTCAATATCTTGCGGAGAATCGGAGCGTTGGAGGAATGACGCGCTACGAGGATTTGCTGGCGCGGGACGGCTTTTTAGTTTATAAAGGCATGGGAAACAGTATGGCGCCGTTTATCCGTTCGGACAAAGATTTGATAATTATCGAACCCGCCGCCGGACGCCTGAAAAAGTACGACGTGGCCCTGTACCGCCGCCCCGACGGGCGTTATGTGTTGCACCGCGTGTTAGCCGTGCGCCCGCGTGACTACGCCATCCGGGGCGACAACGCCGAGCGCATGGAGTACGGCATTACGGATAACGAGATTCTCGGCGTCATGCGGGCGTTTGTCCGGGACGGCAAGCGCGTAGAAACGACGAACCCTCGCTATCGGCTGGAAGTCCGGCTATGGCTTTGGCTGTATCCTGCGCGGAAACTGTGGAAGAAAATCCGGCGTTTCCCAAGAAAAGCGCGGGAACTTATCAAAAAACGCGACGTTCGCCGGGGACTGTGAGGAAATGCCTGTGCCGATAAAATTTCCGGCGTCATTGCGCTGGGCCGTCCGCGTGGCGGGGAAATGGAAATGGGGCGTGTTATGGCTCCTGCTCCTGCAAATCGCTGTCGCGTTACTGGGCGTGGGTTCCGCGTGGCTCTATCGCGGACTGGTCAATCAGGCCGTGGCGCGTTCCGTCGCGTCCTTTACGCGATACGCCGTTTTCCTGACGCTCGCGCAAATCCTTCTGTTAGGCTTACGCGCCGCGCTCCGCTTCCTGCGGGAAGATACCGAATCCGGCGCGGAAAACGCGTTCAAGGCGCGTCTGTTCTCGACTTTGCTTGACCGCGATTTCGCCGCCGTCAGCGCAACGCATAGCGGCGAATGGATGAACCGTCTGACTTCCGACGCGTCCGTGACGGCGAAAGGCGTGGCGGAGATATTGCCGGATGTGGCGGGCATGGGCTGTCAGATACTGGGGGCCGTGGCGGCGCTGATAGTGCTGATTCCGGGGCTTGCGTGGATACTCCCGCCCGTCGGGGTCGCGGCGCTTGCGCTGACGTTCCGTTTCCGGCGCGGCTTGAAGGAACTGCACCGGGCGCAACAGGAGGCCGACGGACAAGTACGCGTACATTTTCAGGAATCGCTGTCGGGTATGCTGATAATACGCGCCTTTTCACGGGAAGAGGCCGCGCTTAGTCAGGCGCGACGCTATATGGACTTGCACCGCAAGGCGCGCTTACGCCGCAACCGTTTCGCCAACTTCTGCGGCGTCGGACTCGGGGCGCTGATGAACGGCGCGAAAGTCGCCGGGAGCGTTTACTGCGGATGGAAGATTCTACACGGGGAGATGTCCTACGGCTCTTTAGTGGCGGTCATGCAGTTGATTGGACAGGCGCAAACGCCGTTAGCGAACGTCAGCGGCTATTTGCCGCGCTACTACGCGATGTTGGCGAGCGCGGAACGGCTCATGGAGGCGGAAGCGTGGGCGCGTGACTGTTCCGCGCCGCAAAAGTCCGCCGCCGAAGTCCGCCGCTTTTACGAGCGTTCTTTTACGGCGCTATCATTCCGGGACGCCGCTTTCCGTTACCGCGCCGATACGCCGATACTGAGGAACGTCAATGTAACCATACGGAAAGGGGAATTTGTCGCGCTGACGGGCGTTTCCGGAAGCGGAAAAAGTTCCCTCTTGAAGCTGTTACTATGCCTCTACCCGCTGGACGCCGGGGAACGCGTTCTGCTCTCGTCCGACGGCGTTCTCCCGCTGGACGCGTCATGGCGGCGGCTGTTCGCGTATGTGCCGCAAGGCCTTCAACTGCTGGCGGGCGACGTGCGGGAGACGGTCGCGTTTGGCGACGCGGACGGCGTCAAGCGCGAGGCGGACATCTGGGACGCGTTGGAGGCGGCTTGCGCGGCGGAATTTGTGCGCGAGAGGCCGGAAGGCTTGGCGGCGCGTGTCGGCGAACGCGGCGCGGGATGGTCGGAGGGGCAGTTGCAACGGCTGGCGATTGCGCGGGCGGTGTTTTCACGGCGTCCGGTATTGTTGCTGGACGAGGCGACGAGCGCGTTGGATGAGGAATTGGAGGCGCGGCTTTTGCGGAATCTGCGCCGCATGACGGACTGCGCCGCGCTGATTGTGACGCACCGCCCCGCGGCGCTGGAAGTCTGCGACCGGGAAATACGGCTGTGCGGGGACGGAACAATCCGGGAGTTTCCGTTACCCCGGAGGAACGGAGAGAAAAGCCCATGGACGAACGGGAACCCATGACGGCGGCGTTACTGTACGCAATGGCCTGCGGACTGAACGGAGAAACCGTATCGGCGGCGACGTTGTCGGAGCTTTGCGGCGGCGATTTTCCCGCGTTACTGCGTTTTGCGAAGCGTCATTCCGTGGCGGCGCTGGCGGGCGCCGCGATAATCGGCGCGGAACTTGCGCCGGAAGTTGTGAAGCCGTGGCGGGCCGCCGTCAATGCGGCTCTCAAACGCGCCGTTTTATTCGACGCCGAACGCCGTGAAATCTTATCTTTTCTGGAGGCCTCCGGCGTTTGGCATATGCCGCTGAAAGGCGTCATTCTGCAAGCACTCTATCCGGCCTACGGTCTGCGGGAGATGTCCGATAACGATATTCTGCATGACCCGGAGGCGTGGCGAATCGTCCGGACATGGATGTTGTCGCGGGGCTACCGTCAGGTTACGCCGTCGGGCAAGGGCAAGGACATTTCCTACACGCGTCCGCCGATGTACCATTTTGAAATGCACGCGCAACTGTTTAGCCCCACGGAGCCGTTGCTTTACGCGTACTATAAGGACATCAAAACGCGTCTATTGCGCGAACCCGGCGCCGCTTACGCCTACCGCTTTTCCGACGAGGATTTTTACGTTTATCTGCTGGCTCACGCATATCATCATTTCCACTACGCCGGAATCGGTCTGCGGACGCTGTCGGATGTGTACGCGTACCGTCTGGCGAAGGCGGCGCG
>JAFSOM010000198.1 GCA_017447005.1 Oscillibacter sp. | reverse complement strand
CTAATTTCAACCCACCCGCCCCGTGAGGGGCGGGACAGCAAACATGCACAAAAAAACTCTTGCGCACATCCGCTCTTTGTACAGTTTCAACATCAGTGAAGGATGTTTCCGCTTCCAAAGCAAACGTAGTTTACCATAACTGGCTTTTTGTGTCAAGGGAAGAAGTGCGAACCTGTCAGGGAATTTATGAGCGCTTCACGTTCGCACGCTTCGTAGCCTAAACGGACAGGAATCCTTCCGCCTCATACGTCGCTTTCGCGCCGAAGTGTTCGATTTTCGTCTGGTACTGGTTGCCGAGGTAGTAGAAGCGCAGACTGTCCTCGTTTTCGTCCATAATGCCCAGCAATTTATGCTGAAGCCGTTTGCACTGCGCGGCGTCCAGTACGCATTCAAAGACGGAATTTTGCACGCGCTGTCCGTAATTGACGCATTGTTTGGCAATCTGCCGGAGGCGTTTACGTCCCGCCGCCGTTTCCGTACTGACATCGTAGGTAATCAAAACCATCATGACCGTTCCCTCATTTCCGCCGCGTCCGGCGCTGACAGCGAATGAACCGTTGAGTAATCGGAAGCGTCATAGCCGCGCCCTCACTTCCACAGGAAAGGCGGATAAGCGTCGAGGTCGCCCCGGATACAACGGGCCAGCAAAAGCGCCTGCATATAAGGAACTAGACCCCACGGGAGTTTCTCCTGCAAGTACGGGTGCGTCACGACTTCTTTTTTCCGTTCCTGCCACGCTTTCAGGAACGCGCTCCGCCCGTTGTCCGTCATACGAACCGCGCCGCTTTCCTCCGCCGCGAAATCGGCGGCGGAGAGCTGGCGGTTATTGATAAGCGTCAGCACGAAGCGGTCGGCGACGCAGGGGCGCAACTCTTCCATCAGGTCAAGCGCAAGGGAGACGCGTCCCGGACGGTCGCGGTGAAAGAAGCCTACGTAAGCGTCCAAACCGACGCTTTCCAGCGCGGAGGCGCAGTCGCTGGCAAGCAGACTGTAGGCGAAGGAGAGCATAGCGTTGACGTTATCCAGCGGCGGACGGCGGTTTCTGCCATGGAAGAAAAAGGCGTCCTTATTCCGTAGAATCCTGTCGTCGAAGGCGTCAAAGTAGGCTTTCGCGCCCGCGCCTTCCAGACCGCGCAACATATCGCCGGATTCCGCGTCCATGACTTGCGGGAGCAGTCCTTTCAGCGTGTCAATGGAAGCGCGGAAGGCGTCCTCCCCTATACGGAGTTTGTGGTCTCGTAAGGTGCGTTCCAAGCCCCAGCGCCCGTTGTAGAGCTTCCCGAAAATCATATGCCGCGCAAACCGCAAACTGCGTTGCGAATCGTCCGCAATCCGGTACTGTTCCCGCCGGAGCAGAACGTTTCCGTGCGCGATTCCGGCGGTTCTCGCAAGGAAGCGGCCCCGTTGCGTACAGAAAACCAAGTCGATGTCCATATCCGCGCATTTGCCCATAAGCGCGGGGGACGCGCCCGCATAGGAAAACGTGACAATGCCTTTGAGCGTATGCAGGGGGAAACGGCCGACTTGCGTTTTGTCCCGGTTCGCCACGACGTTTTCGCCGTCCAAAGTCAGATAGATGTCCTCGGACGAGATAAAGAGGGTGTTCAGCAGTTTTCTCATGTGGATTCCTCCATGGCGGCGGACAGATACGCGGAGACGGAACGGGTTTTCATCAGCCTTGGAAGGCATAGCGGCTTTAGCGAACAGGCGTTACAGGCTTTAGTAGGCTTGACTTTAGGCGTCCAGCCTTTTTCATAAAGCCTGCGCATTTCCGCCAAATCGTCCCGTACTTCCTTTCGGAGCGCGTCCGTAAAATCGACAATCTCCCGGCGGCGGGTTTCGCCATAAAACAGCGCCCCTTGCGCAATCTCACAGCACAGCATTTCCTCTAGGCACATCGCCTGTCCGCACAGTTGCAGTCTGTCGGCGTTATTCGCCTTCGGCTCTCCGCGCTTGTACTCCACCGGATAGGGCAGCCATAGTCCGTCCAGTCCCGCAACGGGGACGCCCTTGGCGCTACGGCGGTACTCCACCACGTCGCACTGTCCGGAGACGCCCAGCGTCACGGAACGGATATTCACGCCCCGTACTGTAACGGTGTCTCCCCGCGTCTCCCGGAGAGTATTGTCATGAGCGCGTTCGTGCAGAATCGCGCCTTCCGTCGTGCGGAGATTTTCTTCCCACTGTTTTTCCACATGAATCAACGCCCACTGGCGGCGGCAAAAGGCGAAATGCTGGATTCCGGACAGTTGGAGAAAGTCCGACTCGTCGTACTCCATCGCCCTTTACGCCTTCCGCTCACAGGTGACGCCGTTCGGCAGATTTTCCGTATCCACGGAGACGATATAATCCGTATAGGCTCTCGGAGCGGTCACGCCCTCTTTCTTACGAACCTGTACCCGGTCAAAGAGTTTCCACGCCGGAGCGCGGCCCAGTTCGGATTCGTGCTTGAAGACAATCAGTTCCCGAACCGCCATTTTGCCCCGCGCCGCCGAATGGTCATGCTCAAACATATTCAGAATAGCGTCCCAGAGCAAAGACAAGTCCTCGTCGGAAAATCCCGTGGTCTTGCGGGCGAGATTGGCGGATACGAAACCCTCACAGCGATAGAGGCCGTAGGGGACAATATATTTCCGCCCCATTTCCGTCCCCTTATTTTCCGCGTCGGCTTCCGTCGTAATGGCGACGCGGGTAATGGTGACTTCCTGCGGGAGAATCGGGTCAACGCTCCGGGCGAAACACAACTGTACCGGCCCCCGAACCTGTCCGCAATTCAACGCGCCTTTGACCGCCGTGGTAATGACCGCGCCAAACGTGCGAATATCAAAGAAATTTTTGCACAGATAGTCCCGGACTTCCGCGTCAACGTCCGTTCCGGCGTCTTTCTTGGCCTTGACTTTCTTTTTCAAGTCCTCATTCTTCATCTCCGCCGCCCCGTCGATTCCGACAGCGGCGAAACCCTCGTTGTCGCTACGGTTCAGGGGCACGCCGTCTTTGATGTAAATCCGGTATCCGTCCGTGTTATCCTTCACCGTATCCACATAGTTGCGGATTTTGCGCTTGAGACAAACGTCCGTCACAAGGCCGTAACCGGTCTCCGGGTCCACGCGGGGCATATTACCCGCGTCCGGGTCGCCGTTGGGGTTGCCGTTCTCCACGTCGAACAGGACGACGAAATCATAGCGGTTTTGAATGGCTTCCATAGTCACGATTCCTCCTTTTTCGCGTAACGCGCCTGTGTCTGGTGGTAGTATCCCAAGTCAAACGCTCCCTGTCGGGGCAAGTCAAGGCGGATAGGGTACGCTTCGCCCAGAATATCCGCTACCCGGAGAATTTGCTTTTCGTACCAGATTCTCTGCCCGGCTTCCAGCTTTCTCAAATGCTTCTGGCACAGACTGTCCAGCGTGGGAAATACCGCTCCCGGCGTTGTGGACGCCGCGTTAAAGTATTTATCCTTAATCGTCGCCTTAATGCCGGGGTTCGCCGCCAACTGCACCGCCTCATAGAGAGAAAACAGCCGCCCCAAAGCATACGCCTCGTTTTTGCTCTCTTCGTTCAACGCCACGGTTAAAACCTCCTCCGGGCAACCCTCGTTGGGATTGCGCAAATAATACGCCTTGAGAATCGCGGCGCGTCCGCGTGTAATCTCCCGCTCCGCGTGAATGCGCAACATCGTATTTTCCAGCAGAGCCGCCGGATAAGGCGTCCCGCTGAAAATCGCCCGCGCCGTCGCGCCCGCCATAACGGGACTTGGGGACTTGTCCCTTGCGTTCATATTCACGGTTTCCTGCAACATCTTCCACAGGGGGATTGTCTCGAACTTGTCAAAGGACGGGCGCACAATCTCCATGCGCTGATGATGTTCGTTGACGTTCCGCATAATCCGCCCGAACGTATCCCGATAGAAGAAGCGCACGGAAAGCCGCGCCGCGTTGGGAGAAACGCCAAGAATATAAAACGAGCGGTTGGGGTCAAGATTCAATTCCTCACAGCGCAAACCGTCCGCGAGGCGTTTCACAGCGGAATACAAGTCGTTATCCGTGAATCCTTCCGGCGGCGGCCCGCCGAACATTTCCGCCATGAAAAATTCCGGATACTGCGATTCCGCGCCTTCCGCCCAGCAGACAACCGTCGCGTCGCCGATTCTTTGCACATGTTCCCTGTCCGCGATTAAATAGTTTAGCGCGGCGGTATAGGCGAACGCGGCGGACTTTCCCACAGGCGCGTTGAAATTCTGCTCTTTGCCGTAAGAGCAAAAGGCGGGGGCGTTGAAAGATACCAAAGCCGCGCCGCTGGACTGCGCTCCCTGTACGCCTTTAATGGAAGGGTGAACGGCGGCAATGACATCTTCCCGCCCGGTAATCAGACACTGGCGTTTTTCGCCCTCTTCCAGAGCGTAATAATTTTGCCACGCCTCTTGGATTGCCTTATCCTCGTGGGGAAACGCGCCGTTTACGCGGAAAATCAGGTTTGCGCCCGTGATAACGGATTCAAATTCCCCTTGCAAGGCGGGATTTTCGGACGCATTCGCGGGAATCCATGCGTCAAAGAACCGCAACAGCGCCTTCGCGTCGGGAGACTCCACGCCGTCAAGCAGTTGATGATGGAAACGTCCGCACGCTTTGAAACAGTCCGCGCTTCGTTCCGGCTTTCCCTTATTGTCCACGCCCAGCAGATAGGCGGAATTGTCCCATAGAAAATTGGCCGCAATCCCTACGGTACGCTTCACCGGGGCGGGCAAATCAAACTCCCGGGGCGACGGCTTCTTTTTCCCGCTATCCGTCAGCAACGGAACGACCTGTTCCAGTTCCCCGTTGTCGTTGATACACAGGGCGTAACTGATTTTCGCTTTGGCCCAGCCGGGACGGGCGATTTTTCCATCCTGCGCCAAATCTTCATAACACCGATTCAGGGCTTGCAGAATCATCCTTTTACCGCCTCGCTTTCAAGGTCAGGCACGTCAATCACGCCGTCGCGCATGATAGCTCGGAAGAATCGCGGCTGAATGTCCTGCGGGTTCGAGAAATCCATGTCCAGCAACATCCATCCCAAATCCTTTTCGCCCTTCAACTCGTCCGGACAGGGGGGACGCTCCGCGCATTCCTGAAACCGTCGCACGGGAAATTCCCTTGCGCCAAAGTAAGGCGCGTGATAAAATTGCCCCTTGGCAATCCGTTTCCGCGCCATTTCCCGGAATTTTACCTTGTTGTCGTTTGGCGCGGCCTTGTCCGTCAGCTCAAAGCGGGCGTCAATAACGTAATGCACATCCCGGAGAATCATAGCGGCCCGTTGCTGGATACAGTCGGAAGTCGCCAGATACAGCCCGTCCAACGCCTGCGGGCCTTTGCCCATAGCCGCCCGGACATTCCGCGATGAAATCGTTTGGCTTACTTCGTTGCGCCGGATGTTCGTAAAGCGGATAGGGGAGCAGACTTGAATCCGCTTAACGCGCCACTTCATCCCCGGGTGCCACAGGATAGCGTCCAGAACGCCACGCGCCGCCGACGGGGTCATGACATCATACGATACCCGTTCCGTCTTCATTTCCGGTCGAGCGAACAGGGCGTAATCGCCCCACACTTCGAGAGAGACTGACATATTTCCTCACTCCTTTCATTTGCCCTGTCGTTTGGGCTTGATGAGGTAGAGTATAGCAGAAGAGGGGATGTTTGTCAAGATATTTTTTCAGAGTTTATCAATTTTCTGGATGAATCAAAAATGCGGTCTTGACAAGCACGATATAATAAGGTGTCAGGCGAATGCCTGTGGGTTGAAACAGAGTATATCATTTTTCAGGCAACGCAAGCGGGGCAAGGTTTTTGATACCTTGTCCCGCTTGCGTTTTATCAAAGCTCCAAAAACCGCAGGTCTCCCGCGTCTATGGATAATCCCGTTTCTTCGCTGTATTTCGTCTCGTCCCGCAATACCGCGCTGTCGTCGTCCAGCGCCTCAACGCTCCCGGCGTCGAGCAGTTCCTTGTACTGGCGCTCATAGACGTTGACCGCGTACTGTCCCAGTTTGCGGTATAGGGAGCGGGACGGCCCCGCGAAGTGAAGCTGTTCCAGAAGTTTTTCCCCGTCCCCTTGCGGGATATAGACGGTTCTCGTGGGACTGTCAATCATATGAAAGTTCTCCGCTACGGTTCGGAAGGGCAGGGAACGTCCCTCGAATCCCTCCCGGAACGCCTTCACAATCCGCATACCGACGGGCGTCTTGTCCAGTTCGTCCCGTCCGGCGAAATCCAAGTAAGATTGAAAGTATTTGGCGACTGTCTCCGGGGCGTCCGGACACGCGCCGTTTCCCAGAACTTCACGCGCCGCGCCGATATTCTTTTTCAGTATTTCCGGCGTTCGGGACACGCCCTCGAACACGGTCACAACGCTTTCCTCCGCGCTCCGGCCTCCCTCCCGGTTACACCGTCCCGCCGCTTGCAAAATGGAATCCAGTCCCGCCATTTCCCGCCAGACCGCCGGAAAATCCACATCTACGCCCGCCTCAATCAGCGAAGTGGAAACGACCCGGCAGGGCAGGCCTTCCGACAAGCGCCGCTTGATTTCGTCCAATACCGCCCGCCGATGAGCGGGGTACATAAGGGTAGAGAGGTGATAGCGTCCCTCTTCCGGCAGTTTTTGATAAACCTCCTGCGCCGCTCTCCGACTGTTGACGATACAAAGCGCCTGAGAAAACGTCCGAAGATTTTCAGCGAGTTTCTCCGCGTCCAGCGTTCCGGCGTTTTGGAACGTGACCCGGCGGAACTGTTCATAGAGCGCCTCGGCGTCGGGACACAATTCTTTCGGCTCGACGCCGTATTCCCGGAAAATGCCGTCCAAAGCGGGTTGCGTGGCCGTGCATAGGACGGCGGTTGCCTGAAACTGTTTGACCAGATTCGCCATAGCCGCCACGCAGGGCAGAAGATGAGGCGTTGGCAAAGTCTGCGCCTCATCGAAAATAATCACGCTGTTGGCGATATTGTGAAGTTTCCGGCATTTGGCGGGGCGATTGGCGTACATGGATTCATAGAACTGCACCGCTGTCGTGACGATAATCGGCGCGTCCCAGTTTTCCGTCGCTAGGGCGGCCCGCGTTTCCTGAGGGTCTTCGCAGTAGTCCTCTTTCTCCGTTCTCCCGCCTGATATGCGCTCATGGACTGCGCCAGAGTGATGTTCCAGCACGTTTTCCGAACCGAAAATGTCCCGAAAAGTCTTCGCTGTCTGTTCGATAATAGAGGTATAGGGAATCACATAAATGACCCGCCTCATGCCGTGCGTCAAGGCGTGTCGGAGGGCGAACGCCATGGAAGAAGTTGTTTTTCCGCCGCCAGTCGGAACGGTCAGCGTATAGAGGCCGCGAGGATTTTCTCCGGCTTCCAGACAGGTTCGGAGAATATCACAACGTTTTTGGCGAATCTCGACCCGCCGCCGGGAGAGGGACGGACTCGGAGAATCCGCCGCTTCCAGCCATGGACGGACTTTCTTTTCCATGAGGCGCTCCAACAAGACGGACAGCGGCTCGCCGCTATCCCGTCGGACGCTTCCGGCGGACATAAAGTCTTCCGTGTCCAGAAAATCCGCGTCTGTCAGGCAGGAGTAGAGCATTCGGATGTAAAAAGACCATGACAGCGCGTCCGTTCCGCATGACGGAGACGGCGGAGCGGGGAGCAATGTCACAGGCGATTGATAGTTTGGGATTTTTCCTTTCCGCTCCTTGCTCAATCGTCCCCATAACGTCGCCTTTTCCTCGTCCCTGTAGTTTCCCACATCCAACAGCCCGCTGTGATGTCCCGCGACGCATTCCGCCGCCCAAACCGCGTACTTGTCCGCTTTCAGACATTCGACCGCTCCCGCCGTGGAATGGTCTACCATCCTTTTATCGCCTTGCAGACGTTTTTGAAACGCCGCGGAACATTTTCCAATGTCATGGGCAAGACCAATCCACGCGCCCTGTTTTTCCGCGCCGAACGCCTTGGCAAATTCCCCGCACCGTTGAGAAACGGCTTCTATGTGCTCTTTTACGGTCTGCGTTCTGTTCCCGTCCATATGCGCGTAATATTCCATCATCATTCCCGCCCTTTCTTTCAAGCGCATACTTTGAAAAAATTTCTCGAAAAGACTTGTAAAATGGAAAATCGCGTGGTATACCGTCGTCAGGAAACACGGAAGATAAGCGGCAGGCCGAAAAGCGCTACCAACACTTTTCAGCCTTATGCGGAGTGCAGGTACCACTCGACACAGCGGACGAAAGTCCGCGCCGTAGGCTTATTATACCCTTTTTCCGTGTTTTTACAATTCCGGTAGGGGTATTATAGGCTTTACAGGCGACGCTTAGATTTTTTTAGGCGGTGTTGAGTTATTGCGCTCAACGCCGCCTTTTGTGTTTCTGACAGCGGCAGTCCGGGGGAATGGGCGGTTTCATTCCCCGCTGGACGCCCTGTCAGAAATGCCGTCGGCGGCGTATCCTGAAAAGAAGAAAGGAGAACCTATGAGTACCGTTACACAAAGAATTAATGAAATCAAACAACCCAGAGGCGGCTATATCAAGCCGTCGCAATTTACCGCAAGGGTCATCGATGACGGGCGGAAGTTGGCCGAAGAGGAAAATATTCACGCTTCTGTCGTAGGTATGGCCGTTGATTATCTGACGCGATATTTAATGGGCGCGGATATTGAGGACGCGTTTTCCATCTCCATTCGCGGCGCGAAAAGCGCGTCTATGCTCACCGGTTCCAACACGGAAAAGGTCGCCCGAAAATTTCTCGACGGCATTCGGGGAACGGATGACGCGTCCATCATTAACGCGTGTAAGATGACCACATTTGACGTATGCTTTAGAAACCCTATGGCGGCTATGCTGGCTAAGGGCGCGGAAGATACGAATCCTGACGCCGACACTGTCCGTAATATTCGCATTATGATTCAACGCAGTCTCGATTTCTGGAAAGCGTATGGCCCTATTACCAAAGACGGCTTTACGTTTGAGGAAAACGGATATACGGCTACTGTGGATTCGGGCGACGGCGATTTCCTGACAAACGATACTTTGTGGGATTTCAAGGTCTCCAAAGCAAAGCCGACCAATAAGCACACCCTTCAACTGCTGATGTACTGGATTATGGGACAGCACTCCGAAAAGCCAGAATTTCAGGGCATTGACAGACTGGGAATTTTTAATCCTCGTCTCAACACGGTTTATACGCTGGATGTCTCCCAAATTCCTGCTCACATTATCCGCGCCGTCGAAACGGATGTTATCTGCTATTGATTTTGTAGCATTAGAACACGGACCGGGATTCATACCCCGGCCCGCGTTTTTTTACGCCTCGGTAAGACTGTATTTCTTCACTTTCAGATGTAATTTCCCGTCGGCAAAGAAAGAGATTCCCTCGGCGTTCAGTTCCGTGTTAATCGTGAACGTCATGACCTTGGCGCCGTCGTCCACGAACACTTCCGCGCTGTAACGGTCAAGAATCAGGCGCAGTTTAATGCGTCCGTCCTTATGCGGCACATACGCCCGGCGCTGATGGATAATCGCCCGGCGCGAACCGGAAAACTTACGGTCTACTTTCAGCGTCGCCTCGTGCGGACGGAAACTCACCGCGCTACGGAAATTCTCGTTCTTGGCGAACCGTAGCGCGAAACGGCTGTAGACGGGCGAATCGGCGTCCGGCTCCACCGTGACTTCCAAATCGACTAACCGCCCCGCGACGCCCGGGAGGAAGATTTCCCCGTCCTCAACGGTCACATCGTCATACGTGACCTCATCGCGGCGGAGGCGTTCGAGTTCCCGGATGGGCGTCTGGTAGAGTACGCCGTTTTTCACGCTCAATTCCCGCGGAATGGTCATCTGTCCGAACCACGGGGTGGACTTCACGTGCAGATTGCACGTATCCCAATTTTGCATCCAGCCTATCATGATACGGCGTCCGTCGGGGGAAAGAATCGTCTGCGGCGCGTAGAAGTCAATGCCGTAGTCAATGGCGTGGTCGCATTCCTCGGTAAAGGTATCCGTATCCGGGTCGTAGTCGCCCAGAAAATAGAACGTCCCGTTGCCGTTATGGTACTCCAAATCCTTCGGCAACATATCCTGCGAACTGCCCAGCATGACATATTTTCCGTCCAGCTCAAAGAAGTCGGGGCACTCCCACATATTGCCTATGCGGTTATGATTCTCCGCCAGCGCCCGGACTAATTCCCAGTTCGCCAAATCCGCGCTCCGGTAGAGCAACATTTGTCCGCCCTGCGTGGCGTCCTTATTGGCAATCAGTGCGCGGTAAGAGCCGTCGGGGGCGCGCCAGATTTTGGGGTCGCGGAACGCGAAACGGCTTCCGCCCTCCGGCAAATCCGCCGCCGTGATAACCGGGTTGCGCTCGAACTTCGTATAGTCCATGCCGTCGCCGAACGCTAAATTCTGCGTCTGCACTTCGCGCACTTCGCCCGTCTCCGTGTACTCCTTCGCGTTTCCGGTGTACATTAAGAGGTGGCGTCCGTCGGGAAGGGCCAAGGCCGTACCGGAAAAGCAACCGTCGCGGTCGGAGGGTCTGTCGGGGGCCAGCGCCGCCGGGAGATAGTTCCAGCGGAGCAAATCGCTTGTGACGGCATGGCCCCAGTGCATAGGCCCCCAGTGGGAATCGTAGGGGTGATACTGATAGAACAGATGATACTGTCCCTTGTACCATGAAAAGCCGTTCGGGTCGTTGAGCCAACCCACACGCGCCGAAAGATGAAACGCGGGCCGCGCCTCGCGGGGAATCAAAGCCTCCCGCGCCTCCTCGTACCGTCTCGCGTCCCGCAATGCCTGACTCATGGGCGTCGTTCCTCCTAAAAATATCTATATTCAGTCTGGGAGTTTTTCCTTCAGTCTCCGTATATCGTCCTGTAACACTTCGGCATACGCATCAAGCGCTTCGGCTTTTTTACGGTGCGCTTTTGCCTTTTTTGCCTGATGCTTGGCCTTTTCGTTGTGTTTGTCCTCTTTATCGCGTTCGTCTTCCGCGATTTCCTGAACGTCTTCAAGTTCACTTTCCAGACGTTCGAGTTTTTTCCGCTTCTTGTTTTCGCCCATCTTACGCCTCGCGCTTCATGCTGTCTTCCAGCGCGTCGACAATCGTGGGCACAACGAGCGTGGCGCGTTTCTGCAAGGATTCCGGCGCGTAGGGGAACGTATAGGACACGTCCGACGCTTCAATCAAGGGCAAATCGTTCACGGAATCGCCGATACCGTAAAGCGTGATGTCGCCCCACTTGTGTTTCATGTAATCGCGCAGGAACTCGACGCCTTTACCCTTGGAACAGCCCTTCGGCGCGATGTCGATTTCAATGACG
>JAFSOM010000197.1 GCA_017447005.1 Oscillibacter sp. | reverse complement strand
CCTTTCTGCTGATATGCTCCATGCTTCCGTTGCCCGCGTCAGCGACGGGAAACGATGTGGAGATTGTCTGCAACGATGAAAACCTGTACGCCGCGCTGACGGACGCCCTGAACGGCGTCGCGGAGTACGACGCCGACCCGGACGCGAAACGGCTCGCCTTGTCGGCAACGGAGGCGGCGAAAGTCACGTCATTGCAACTGAACAACCGGGAAATCGCCGACCTTTCCGGTCTGGGCGCGTTTCCCGCGCTGGAAGAGTTGGACATCTCCAACAACGCGCCCATTACCGACTTGTCGCCGCTGTCCGGGCTGACGGGCCTCACATCCCTGAACGCCTACGGCAACGCCGTCACGGACGTGTCGCCAATCCTCGGACTGACCGCGCTGGAATCCCTCAATCTTGGGAAAAACAGGCTCAATGAGAGCAAATCCAGTTCCGCAAACTGCGTGACGGAACAGTTAAGCGTGTTGACGAATCTGCAAACGCTGGACTTGTCCCATAATGTCATCCGCTACACGGCGGGACTGAACCGCCTGACGGAACTGCGGTCACTGAACCTGTACGACAACGCAATCCGCGATTTGTCCGGACTGGACGGGCTTGCAAATCTGGAATTTTTAAGCCTCGGCGAAAACAACGAAACGAATACGACGGTTGTCGCGGGACTGGACGCGCTGGACAGTTTAACCGCCATGAAATCTTTCAACTTTGACAAGAACAAAACCCCCGAAATCGCCGGACACCTTGGAAATATGTCCGCTATGGAAACGCTGTCGCTGACAGAAAATAGTCTCACGGACATTTCCGTCCTGTCGAACCTGTCGGCGTTACGGGAACTGATTCTCTTCGGAAACCAGATTACGGACATTTCGCCTTTGCTGGGATTGTCCGCGCTGGAAACTCTGGACTTGGGCAACAATAAAGTGGAAACGCTTCAAGGTGTTCTGGATGGAAGCGGCGCGCTTGTATGGCCTGTTCTGCGGACGCTCAATATCGCCGGAAACTGGAACTGGAATTTCCGCACGAAACCGGAAAGCGGCGCGCTGTTTCAAATGTTCGTTGACAGCGAAATCGAACTCGGCTACACCTACAGCCGCCTCTCCACGGCAAGCGTGGACTGGTCGCATTTGCCCCATACGGACGCCGACGGCACAACCTATGTCACCTATGACGACTTTTACGCCCGTTGCGACGGCTCTTACGACGACTTCATCGCTATGCGCAACGCGCACAATTTCGCAAACGAACATCACTGCGACGAGGTGCGCGCCAATCCTGACAAGACCTATCATATTTTCGACTTCTACGAATACGCCGTGACCGCCCGCACAAATATTGACTGGATGGGCGCGACATTCGTCCTGCACGATGAGGACATTGAGCGGAAATACGGGCGTTACTGGCCGCTGATTCTGATAACAAACACTGTGGAAGACGATTGGGTGACAATCGAGAACCCCGGCTGGACAATCGACCGTTCGACAACGAAACTGGACGTTTTGCAAGATACGATTGCCCCGCTCAACGAAAAAGGCTACGGGCGTTATCTCTGTATCGCGCAGAACGACGGGAAAAAGCAGTTTATCCGTTATCAGACCAACGCGTCCTCCAACGCCGGAGAGCCTCAGCAGGATCGTTTCCTGATGGACGCGGAATGCAATCTTCTCAACGAGGTAGCGTGGGATTTTGAACAAATTACAAGTTTTGAAATCGTTCCGGTTCCGGAACAACGCGGCTATGTCCGCAACGGGACTTTCGTTTCCAACGCGCCGTTGAGCCAGAGCGAGACGCCCTACACGCGTTCCGGCGTCAGCAAGCCTATCTACTGGAATCGGAATCTTCAATGGCGCAAGAGTTGCAATATGGAAATTTCAAACATCCGGCACATTGTCAGGACAAACGGGCTTTGCGGGGCCTACAGCGGCATACTCAATTACAGCAACTGCGCCGACGTGGACACGCACGACTGCACGCTGTTCGCCCGGAAATGTCAGGTCAGTTCCCGGAGCAAATACGACCTTGTGCTCGCCACCTCCGTCAATATGCGCTTCGCCAACATCGAAACCAACGACCTGCACGACAAAAACCGCTGGGGCGTCATGCAGAGCAATTACTGTAAGGACGTGATTTTTGAACACTGTTCCATGAACCGCATTGACGCCCATCAGGGCATTTACAACCTGACGGTCAAAGACTGTACGCTCGGCGTACACGCTCTCACCATGACGGGCATGGGGACGCTGAACGTCAGCGGCACGACGTTTTACTCCGACTGCCTCATGACGTTGCGTTTCGACTACGGCTCCACATGGCGCGGCGACGCGCATTTCACGGACTGTACGCTGGTTTATAACGGCGTTTACGCGGAGAAAGTTTTCAATTACGCGCTCCAATTCGACCCGGACGGCGGCCTGCATGATTACGGCTACGACTGCCATATACCGAACCTGTACATTGACAATCTGACCGTGGACAACCGCAACCGGACGGAAAACACGGATTTGAACGCGCTGTACAACTGGGACACGTCCGCCCTGCCGAAAACGCCGCGGATTACTGGCCCCGCGAGATGATTCTCAACAGTGTGCGTTTTGTCAACGACGAGCAGTTATCCCGTAAGCCGGCGGTAAAACTTATCGCAAATCCGGCGAACGGTCTGGACGGAAATTATGTTGTAACGGACGTGCGTTTCCGTCTGGACGACGAAAACGGCGAGGACATCCCCCATAATCTGCGCGGCAAAACGGCGTATGAAACCGACCGCCCGGTATGCGTCACGGCGGCAGAGAATAACGCGACCGAAAACCGGATTTCCCTTTATCGTAACGGCGCGGCGGTCTTTGAGGAATCCGTTTTGCAAGGGACTTATCAGGAGACATTGCGCGAACCCGGTTTATATCGCTTCGTCGCGCAATCGTCGGAAACGGCAAAAGGGACGTCCGGCGAAACGGCGTGGGAGTTCCGCATTGCTGGAGACGCTTCCGAAACTGCGATAAACGCCGTGATTCTCCCGGAGGACGGACAAGAGCCGCTTTCCGCAATTCCGACGGGTTCTTTCCGTGTTCAGGCGGATATTTCATCCGGCCCTATCGACATGACCGAAGCAAGTCTCTGGTTGGCGGGTTACAGTCAGGAAGGAAAACTGCTGGAACTGCAAAGCCGGGAAATTTCCGATTCCCCGGCCGTCACTTTTTCAGTGGAAAACGCGGAGGGGAACATAAAAAACGCAAAACTCTTCCTGCTTTCCGAACAGTTCGCCCCGCTCTGCGCCCCGATGGACATCGGACAGGCGCGGGACGCCATATCATAAACGCCGGGGAGACGTTTCACGTCTCATATCCGACACGGAGAGGAGAAAACAACATGGAAATTGTAAAAAAAGGCTTCGCGCTATTGTGCGCGTTGGCGCTGACGCTGACGCTCAGTCCGCCGCCCGCGCAAGCGGCGGACAGCCTCGACTCCGCCGCCGCTGTCGCTTTCTACGTTGCCGCATTTTTCTGGGCGGATGAAAACGTCTTTGTCCACGCGGAACTGCGCGACATGGACGGCGACGGACAGCCGGAACTCGCGGCGTTGACGATTCCAAAGGAAGACGCCGAAAATTGGAGGGGAGAATCGTACTTTTTCCAAGGCGACTGCGTGGTATGGAAATATGTCCCCGGCTTAGGCGTTCGGCGGTTTTCAAGAGAGGTTGGAACCGGGCAGTTAGGCGACATCACATGGACACGCAAAGGGAATGAGCTTTATTTTCACGTCATCTATGGTCGCTCTCACGACGGGTACGTGAGCGGGGTAAATTACTATTTTGGCGCGTCCGGCCTGTCGGACTGCCTCTCCCTGTACGCGTCCATGGACGAAAACGCGGGGGATGGGGAAACCTACCGGATTGTGAACGGACAGCGACAGCCAATTTCCAGCGCGGAATACGAGCAAATTACCTCATCCTATCAGGATGAAAACGACAGCCTGTTAGAAGTTGAAAATTGGGACGGCGCGTCGCACTGCGCGGAGTATACGGCGCTGGAAAGCCAACTGCATGATACGGTAAAAAACGTCACTGCTACGCCGTCCGCGACATGGGGCGCCTACCGTCTGAATACGGAGAACGACACATGGATTGTCTTTGAAGCCGCCAGCGTCGAGCGCAAAGCCGTTTCCGTCAACACGGTGACAACTGGGCTGGGCGCGGACAGAGAGAGCGGATACCAGAATCAAACCGTAACCGTTGTGAAAGCGCGACCGGGAAGTTATTTCGCCATTTTCCGCAAGGACGACGGATTGAGCCACGATATTTTCTATGACGCCGGAACCGTGGAGAGCGCAAACCGTTTCCGCGTAGTCGTCTCCGAGTTCGGAAGCGAAACGCTCACGGGCGGCTTAGTCCGTATGAAACTTGGCTACAAGGAGCGCGGGCTTGTTTGTTTCGTTGACCGCGACGACAAGGACTGCGTACTTTACGCCGACCCCGGCGGCGCTCTCGACGCTTATACCGACGTAAACCCCGCCGGATATTACGCCGTCCCGGTTACGTGGGGAATCCAGCACGGCATTACCAACGGCACGACCGCTACGACGTTTTCCCCGAACAATACGTGTACCCGCGCCCATATTTTAACCTTCCTGTGGCGGGCCTGCGGCAGTCCGCAACCGTCCATAGAGAACCCCTTCACGGATGTCAAAGCGACCAACTACTATTATCAGTCCGCAGTATGGGCGGCGGAGAAAGGACTGCTACCGCGTGGAAGCACATTCAACGGCGGTTCTCCGTGCGCCCGTTCCGAGGCGGTAACATATCTCTGGAAACTCTCCGGCGACGATTATGTAGAGGGCGCGACTGCTTTCAAGGACGTGAAAAACGGTACGGAAACCGCCAAAGCGGTACAATGGGCTGTGGAAAGCGGCGTCACCAACGGCACGACCTCCACGACGTTTTCTCCTGACAATACCTGCACCCGCGCCCAGATTATGGCGTTCCTGTACAGGGACTACGCGATTGAGACGTAATCGGAACGCGGCCTTTGATAAAGAGCGCCGTTTCTCTTGAAATGAAACGTGAAACTACCGTCGGCTTGAAGTCGGCGGTAGTTTCATAGCGTATCACATTCGTTTAATTCGCTAAAACGCGTCCGATTTCCGTGTAGACCATGCCGCTTTTCGCACGGTCGGAGCGCATGAGGGAAACGCGGTCGGCTTCCATTGAGGCGTCCGGCACGGTCACGCCGGGAAAGCTGCGGTTTCTGTCAAAGGACGCCTTGCGAATCAGCGTGATGTGCGGGGAAAACTTTTTTCGGTCAAACGGGATTCCGCTTTCCGCCAAAGCCCTGCGCAGACGCTTCACGTAAGCGGAAAGCTCGTTGTTCTCGCCAATGCCGCACCAGTATAAATCGCCGAAACTTCCGAATCCGTCCAGGCGTATGGAAAACGGCGCAAAGGGAACGCCGCGCATGGCATCCAGAACGTCCTCCGGGTCGTCGTATTCCCCGATAAAGGCCAGCGTCAAATGCAGATTTTCGAGTTTGGTAAAGTTCCCGCTTACGCCGCGATTCCGCAGAAACGATTGAATCTCCGCAAGTCCGCTCCGGATTTCGTCGCTTAACCGGATTGCGATAAACAGTCTCATGCTTTCCTCCGTTTCAGTCAAACCGTAAGAAATCCTCTATCCGAAACTTCTTTCCGGTTCTGTCCTCGTACATTTCCTCAAAGGTTTTGCCCTGGTCAGCCGGATTCAGGTCAACGTCCTTCGCGTTTCGCTTCCACGGGCTGTTATCTGGAAGAACCGCATACGCGATATTGTGTTGCAACCACTCGAAAGCCATATCCTCCGGCGCCCTGAAGGATTCCATATCCCGCCCGTGTACGGGATGAACGTCCGAAAGCGCCTGACAAATGACTACTATATCGTCCATATCGGTAATTTTATAGGAATCGACAATCTTCCAGTTATCCGGCGTATATCGCGCCGAAAATTCCTCCTGATGGTACGAAAAGGCGTAATTTTTTCCTGTCTCATCGACCGCATGAAGTCCAATGTCCTCAACGGACGAAAGTTGCCTGCTTTTCTCCGCTTCCGCCGCCGTTTCTTCTTCCGTTTCCTGAGAGGGGTCCGAAACAAGACTTTCCCCGTCGCTTTCCGTTTCAGTCAGTTCATTCGTCCCGTCGTGTTCGCTTTCGGAAACCTGATTGTCCGCAAAGCCCCCGTCAGTCCCGCCGCGATTTCTCCCGCCAATGGCGCAGGCGGAGAGACAGCATAGAATCAGGAAACAGTACGCAATGGACAATACGCGAATTTTGACGCTACGTCTCATTTCAGCTTCACCCCTTCTTCCGTCAGCAGATACTTTCCGCGTCCGCCTTTCATGACTTCCCCATAAACGACGGCGAAAGAGCCGCCAAGGATAATCGCCGCGTCGAAACAGGCGGACGCGAGATTCAAGGCCGCGCCAAAACGCGCCGTTCGCCCGTCCAGAGAGAAGTCCGGCGACAGGATAAAGCACGGTTCGTCATGACGTTCGGCAAAGCCGCGAAACGCCGCCTGACGCTCCAAGTCCTCTCCCGACAGGAGAATCTTCCTTGCGTCAAGCAGTTCCGGCGCATGGTGACAGAAGCGGCTTAGACCATCGTATCTTTTTCGGGGATTCGTCAGTTCGTACAACAGTCGTTCCCGTCTTGACTTTCTGACGAACAGCCGGACGAAACGCCGTTCCTCATCATACTCCATAGGCTCTCCCGCTCCGCTCATTTCCGGTTTGCGGGTTTGAGCATACCATAACTTTGCGCGCCTGACAAGCGAAAATTTTCTACGTCGTAAAACATGCGAAAATCACGCGATAGCTGGCAAAATTCTGCCTTATTTCACTGAAAATATTGCGTTGCAGAGCGATGGAAGTTTTTTGCCTGTTTTTTTCCGCTTTTTTACCCGTTTTTTACGCGAAAATTTCCAGTTTCAGGGTATTGCTTTTTCCTCTTTTTCTGTGCTATACTTCACAATGCCAATTTTCTATGAACGGATTCCCCGCCGCTGTCCCGGACTCTCCGGGGGAAAGGGATTTCGTTCATGGAAAATTCGCGTGAAAGGCTTGACTCCGTCCGCCTGACGGAGCCGGGTCTTCTTTTTATGCCCTAAGCCACAGGAGAAGAAAAATAATGAACTCGCCAGACGATAGAAAAACGGATTCCGCGCATTCGACGCTAATGCGAACGGGACTTCTCAATGAGCGCGGAGCGCCGGAACAGGACGCGATGGCGGCGTTGTCCCGCGTTTACGCCGCGCTGTTTTATGAGACGCTGTGGGATTCCTTTGAGGACGCGGAACGGCTGTCGGATTTCCTCGCCCCGCTTATGGAGACGCAACGGAATATGGAATACAGGGAGGCGTTCTCTTTGGTTTGCGACGCTTACGAGGCGCTTTTTCAGCCCGTGCCAGAGCCTGTGCGGATGATGTACGGCCACGCGGATTTGGAAACCGCGTTCGCGGCGGGATTTGTCCGGCGTCTGGCGGAGTTTTGCGAAACGGCGTAACAACACAATTCCATTCTAAAACTGACGGAAAACGGGAGATTCGCGCTCCTGTTTTTCCATATCCCGCGCAGACGCGCAGGCAAAAATTGAGGTGGTTGTCCTTATGCGGTCCGTCAAAATCTACTGCCCTCCGGGGAAAGCCCCGCCCGTTCCGGCGTTCTTCGATTCTCTGGAGGCGAAACTGCGTCAGAAATTGAAATTCCAGCTTCTGCGGCTGGTACGGCTTCCGTTGAGCGAACTGAAAGAGCCGCATTTCAAGCATTTCTCTTTGGAGAAATATCATCAGTTTTACGAACTGCGGGAGCGGAACAAGATTCTCGTTCGCGTCATTTTCACGATTACCGACAGCGAGGTTCTGCTGCTGGTTCCGTTCGTGAAGAAACAGCCCCGCGATTCCATGCGGGCGCTGGAGCAGTCCATCGGCGTTCTGGCGGACATCCGGGCGCACCCGGAACGCGTCGCGGCGTATGAATTTTATAAGGAGGATTGAGCGAATGCGCAGTTTTCACAGAAGCGCAACGGAGCCGGAAGGGAGGAACGCGGCATGGGGATTCTGAAAGACGCGTCCAGATTCGTCGTTACGCTGATTCTCATTACGGTGGCCCACGCCGCCGCCCTGCCTACCGATACGGTGGTGCAAAACGTCAACGGCGTCCAGCAGTGCGTCAAAACCTACACGGTGTCGCCCGACTTTCCGTCGGAAAAGCTGGCGGAGGCGCCGTTTGAACGCGACGGCTGGCTTTATACGTTTTCCAGCATGGACAGGAAGGAAAATTACTTCCATGACGAAAAGCCCCATACGGAAA
Organism: Oscillibacter sp.; assembly: GCA_017447005.1. Classification (GTDB taxonomy): domain Bacteria; phylum Bacillota; class Clostridia; order Oscillospirales; family Oscillospiraceae; genus Oscillibacter. The sequence goes on along the minus strand of JAFSOM010000197.1, from coordinate 1,936 downwards.
CCGTGACGGTCAAAACGTCCGAACGGGAGCTTTCCGCCGTGATTTCCGCGTTGCCGCCGTCCATGGATTACGACGATGGAAAGTACAGCGGCGTTCTCCATTTGAACGCGTCTACGATTCACACGGAGGCGGCGGGAGTTGAAACGCAAAGCTACGCGGTCAGCGCCACGAGGGAGTTTACGGATTTGGACAGCAACGATATGTCCTATATCCCGGCTACTATGACGAAAGACGGCGTTACGCTGTCGCTCCAGTCCGTGGACTGGCAGATACAGGAGAGCGAGCTTGTGGAGGATATGCTGATTCCTTCCTCTTATAAAGCTGTGGCCTCTTACGCGGGGACGGGCTACCGGAAAGCCGCCACGGGTTATGTCAGCGCGGCCAGCTATGCGGGAATGGTGTCATGCCGCGTTTTGAAGGACGTAACGTATACCGTGACCTACGTGGGCGTTCCCGTCGAACCGCCGCCGAAGGAGACGAAGGAGCCGCCGGGAACGACCGGACAGATTGAGGAACTGCCGGAAACGGTCGGAGAGATTTCGGAGAGCGCGGAACGCTCAAACGAATCGGACGACGCGGGAGAAACGCCCGAACCGCCGCCGGTCGCCGACGCGCCCGATGTTCCCGAAACTCCCGGCGATAAGGAGCCGGAAACGGAATGGGTTGACAATGGAGCGTCAGAGGAAATTCCGTGGGAAACGGAATCGGCTGAACTTCCAGAACCCCGACAGGCCGACGAACCCAAAGAAACCGAAGAAAGCGAGACGATGGAATCTGACGGCGGCCTCAGACGGTTTCTGTACGCGTGCGGCGGCGTTGTCGCTCTGATTGTCATCGCTCTGGTTGCCGCCGCGATGAACCGCCGGAAACAGGAGGCGTCCGGTTACGACGATTCGCCTTATTATGGCGGCTACGCCGAACCGCCCTATCATCCCCCATATGGTTCGGAAGACGAAAACGCGCCTTACGATGACGGCCCCGCTCCGTGGGAAACGGACGCGTGGGAGGAGGACGGCGTTTCGTATCCGGCTGACGGGGCGCGGTACGGCGCGGAGGAAATCGAAAGCGAGGTTCTCAATCAGGAAAGCGCGGAGCAACCTTATAATAACAGCGACGCCGTTCCATACGGAACGGACGCCCCGCCATTGGAGGACGATTATCCCGCAACGGATGAGGAATCCGAAAGCGGACGCGGGGACGCGTCCGACCTGTAATTTGTTACCGACCTGACCGCCGCAAGACAGCGGCGTAGCGGTAAATATACGGCGCGTTTGCGCAGGAATGGAGATGATGTCCATGAATATGAAAGCGTTCCTTCAAGGCGGGGCGCTGCTTGTCGGCGTGGCGCTTGGCCTGACGGCCTACGCCGGGGCCGCCGACTATAACTTTGCGGGAGTAGACCCGCCCGCCTACTATCAGGCGACTGGCTATGAGAGCGTCTACGGCTCAGGCTACAACTACGGCGGCGCGAATGTCGTTGATTACCGGATACCGGAACTGGCCTACGGCCTCGCTGTTCAACCCTCTATCGGAGTTGCGGAACAGATACGGCTTTCCGTCGGCGGCTCTGTCGGGAGCGCCTATGCGGGCGGCGGCTCGTCCGCGATTGCCTATGGCGTAAGCTCATCCAGTTACGGCGCAGGCTCATTCGGCTACGACGTAAGCTCATCCGGGTACGGCGTAAGCTCATCGGCAAGCGCCGGAGAGTTTCTCACGCCGACTTCCTACGCGCAAAGCGGGGACGCGCTTTCTCCCGACGCGCTCTATCCCGCGTCCGCGTTCTTTGAGACGAAAACCGTCCGCACGGGCGGCGCGGAGACGGCCTACACGAGCGTCAAGGACATGAAGCGTTCCGACGGCAGTATCGGCACGGTCAAGATTCCCACGCTGGGCATTACCCGCAAAGTGTGGGAAGGCGAAACGACAACCAGCATGT
>JAFSOM010000196.1 GCA_017447005.1 Oscillibacter sp. | reverse complement strand
GAGTTGCTCCTGTTCGGGCTTGATAAGGCTCTTGAACTCATTCCGGGAACGCTCCACCAGCGCTTCGAGCTTTTCGGAGGCCTTGAACGCCGCAATGCCTCCCTTGACAAGGTCGCCAACCAGTTTAATTCCGTCAAACAGTCCCATAGCAATGTCCTTTCATCATATCATAATCACGTTAGGACGGCGCGGACGCCGCCCCTTTTGGTTCGCGGACTACACTTTTTCGGTAGGATAGCTTACCCGCGCCACAATAAAAGCCTCCTAAAAATCTGACGTTACGGAAACCGCGCGTTTCCATGGATTGCATTTTAAGGTACGCGGGGACGTTTGTCAATGTCCGATTATCACAGGTCTATTGCAAATCCCCGCGGAATCCTTTACAATACTTCATGGCGGCGAAAAACTGATTACGCCGTCGCGGTTTTCGCGCAGCGGTACAGGACATAAGACTGGCGGATTTTCTTTCCGTCCCGCTTGCGTACCTGCACGCGCTCCCCGTTGTCCATGACAAAGTCAATTCCGGCAAATCCGGCGATGCGGTTCATGTTCACAAGGCATCCTTTATAGCATGTCAGAAAACAGCTTGCGCTTTGTTCCAGCAACGCTTTCATGCGGGTGAACGTCATATAGGTCTTGACTACCCCGCTGTCCGTATGAAAAAGGCTCGCGTTCCGGCTGAGGTCGACATACAGGATACTTTGCACAGGAAGCCGGACGCGCTGACGATTGGACAACACCTCAACGCACTGCATTTCCGCCATTGGCGCCCCTCCTTAAAAACTCCGTTGGATTCCGGATTTTACTGTTTTCCGCATGACGCGCCGCGTTTGCGGCTGACAGTATCAGCATACCAGACGCCGCGCTTTTTGGAAAGCGCCGCTTCCGACAGGGTTTTGTCGAAATTGGGACTTGACATTTTCAAAACGCTTGTTCTCATTCCCCAGACATTCCGTTTTCCTACGCCTGTTCGACGAAAATGGAAAAAAACGGATAAAATACGGGCCTTTTGGCGCGATATATTGAGATTAAGGAGGCGTACAAGATGGCTTTCGGCGTGAAAATGAAACGAATCCAAACCCGTCACGCGTACTCTATCGAGAGTTTCTATGAGGCGATACGGGGCAAAACGTTCACGGCGGGCAAACCGTCCCTGACGAAACACGGACTTGCGGCGATTGTGACCTTTCCCGCGCTGGACAGACAGAATCAGGTGCAGATTCTACCCGTGGGAGTTGCCGGGGAGACGCAAAAGTTCCAGATTCAAAAAGCGGAGGCGGCGGGCGTTGCGAACATTGCCGGAAACATGACGCTTGACCAGCTAACGGGCGGTCTGTTCGGCTTTGGGCAAATCCTAGGGAAAAACGCGAAACGCTGTGAGGAACTGGTGGAAATTACCGCCAAGGAACTGGACATGATTCACCTGTGAGCGAATCGAGCCGTCAGAAAGGCAGTTGCGCCTCTCTGACGGCTCTTCGCTGGAACTACTCATACTATTTCCGATATAAAGAGTAGATAAGCCCAATGAGGAAACGCGCTAATAGCCTGATTTGCGCCTTGTGGCATATCGACGCTCTAAACCGGAATTAGTATCAGACTTTGCCGCGGGTGTTGCCGCTGATGTCCCGCGTTTTGGTGGGGGCCATTCCTCCGGTCGAACGGGGCGCTTTCCGCTCCGCCGAACTGGAATTAGAATTGGAATTGCCGCTCTGCTTTTTCTTCTCCTCGGCCATGCGATTACACCTGCTTTCCTGATTTTTGTAGGCTTGCGGATATAGATTCCGGGGAATCCGGCGGGAACCGGATACCCGTTATCTTTGCGATTCGCCTTTCCGCCCCCCGCGGGACGGAAAGGTTTTGCGTTACGGTACAGGAGCGGTTAGAAAATCGTCGCGTTACGATACGGGGGTGAAAGTCTCCGCGTTACGATACGGGGCGGAAAGTCTCCGCGTTACCATGCGGGGTCGTCGTAGGGAGTGGAGGCGAAGCCGTCGGATTGAAGGTCGGCTACCATCTTATCCAGTCTGTCGCGGAAGAAATTCCGGAACCATTCGCTGTCGCCGAACCACTTGACCGCCGTCGGGCTGACCGCGTAATAAGCGCGGATAAACAGGCGTCCGTACCACGTTTGCGCGAGCGTCTCGTCGCGGAAACGGCGCAGTGTCCAGACTTCGGGGCAGTCATAGGAGCCGTAGACCGATGTCGCCACATAGCAACCCTTCTTGGAAGTCCCCGGCGTGGAGGGTTGCGACGGGTTGTCAGGTTGCGTTGGGTTAGTCGGCGTTTCTTCTCCCTTTTGCACGGTGACTGTCGCGCTCACGGGGATTTGCAGAGATTCCGGAATCAGCGTGCGCCAATCCGTTCTCTCTCCCTCTCCGTCGGCGGCGAATGTCAGGACTTCCCGCGCCGGAACAATGATTCCGTGAATGGTTGTCGCGCCGGGGGATACGCCGTAAACGCCGTTGGAGTAGTCAACGCCGGCAATCGCTCCGTCGTCGCTGTAGAGCCAATCCACCGCGAGACCGCTTACGCCGCGAATCTCCGGTTGCGCCTGTACCATCTCGTTTTGCGTAACGATAAACTTATCGCCGCTGACGCTCCCGCGGGACTGGTACGCGTTCAGGAGGGAGACCGCTTCCGCGTCAAACTGTCTGGAGAGCGTCTGTTCATCGTGGAAAATCTGTCCCGATTCCGTGTCGGCGCTGACTTCCGCCGCTACCGTTCCCGTACCGTTTCCGTCGACTTCCCACGCGCTTTCGGGGATGTCCAGCGCGATGACAATATCGCTTTCCTCTCCGGCGTCCAGCGCGGGAACCGTGGCGCCCGTTGCGTTTCCGCCCGCCGAAACGGTAAAGGTTACGCTTTCGGAGGGCATATTGCCCGCGTTGCGAACCGTCGCGGCGTAAATCCTCGTGCCGACGGCGGCTTGACCGTCTTCCGTTTCCTCGGCTTCCGTCGCGTATCCGAACGCCGCGTCCTCTACGGTCAGAACCGCTTCCCGTTTCAACTGCGCGGAGGCGCTCGCGCCGTCGTACTCCGCCGTAATGGTTACGCTGTCCGCGTCGGGAACTTCCAACTGCGCGGTTACGTCCACGGACGCGCCGCCGGGGATACTGGCGGTATAGGCGGCTATTCCGGCGTCCGCGCCGTTTATCTTGAAATTGACCGCTATGCCGTCGTCACTGGCGGGAAGGGTATCCAGTCCGACGTTTTTCAGCGTCGCCGTGACCGTGACAACGTCGCCCGCCGTCGCGTAAAGATTATCAACGGAAACGCTGTCGCCGAGTTCGGCGCGGCTGAATGGCGTATGCGTGACCTGAATCATGCTGTTGCTGACTTCATCATCGGCGTCGGAAGTCCGGGCGCGGCTGACAATCCGCTGTTTTCCGGCGACGGCGAAAATCTTGCCCTTGTACGCGACCGCGCCGAGGCCCGTATAGAACGCGTCCGCGCCGCCGTCCGTCAGGGCTACCGCGTCCGACCACGCCGATTTGACGCCGTCGGCTTGCGTATTCTCCGCGCCGTCGTTCCCGTCGCCCTCGTCCGTCGTATGGAATACCGCCGCGTAAATTTCACAGCCGTCGGCGTTGTCGGACGCGCTCCAAAGCAGATACATCCGCCCGTCTTCCGCTACAAACGCGTCGTAGTCCGTCAGAGAGCCGCAATTCGCCGCGACTTCCGGCGTCACGTCCTCTGAGCCTGCCCGAAGGACATAGTATTCATTGCTTCCGCTCGTCACTTTCTCATAGAACCCGTTGCCAATCAGGTAACTGACGTTCAGATAGCGGATAACGCCGCGTTCGCTCTCCTGCGCCTTTTCGCCGTAGAAAAGATAGGTGTTATTGTTGGAGCGGGCGAACTGCGGAAGGGTATACGTTCCGCTCTGCGGGGTGACGCGGATGATATGGGAGAAGCTGTTTTCCGAGAAGTTGTAGATTTGCAGAAACACGTCGCGGTCGTCGGATGTGGCGAGACTGCCGTCCCAGTCCGCCGTGTAGGCGTAAAGGCCGAGGCCGTTGTAGCCGATTGCGCCGCTGTCGACTACGCGGGGCATGGTCGCGCTTTCGGCGTCAATGCGCGTGTCGAGACTGCGTTGTCCGTACCAGTTCCGTGCGTACAGTTCCAGATAATCCGCCAACTCCTGTTCGTATTCTCCCGGCGTCTCGTCGTCCAGAGGCGGATTGACCGCTTTCCAATACTCCCCGATGTCGTTTAATTCCTCTTGCGTATAATCGTCTCCGGCATTGCGCCACGTTCCGGTTTTGCCGTCGGCGTCGTACTGGTAGAAGAGATACGCGACGCTGGAATACGCCGTACTAATATCGGAAATTTCCTCAAGATTGACAAATTCCGTCTTGGCGTAATAGAGAATCAGACGGCCCGTTTCGGCGTCATAGGCGGCTTTCGGCATGAGGTCGGCGGCTATATCCTCGTCCGTGGTATGGGTGAGCGTCTCCACCGCGCCGAACGTCCGGGTTTGCGTGTCAAAGAACGCGGCCTGAATGTCCATAGCGGTGAGCATATCTTCCAGCGTGGCGTCGTCGGGCAAGACCCTGTCGACGGACGACCACGCGACGAAGATTTGACCGTTGCCCAAATCCTGCGCCGTGGGGTACTCGTCCGGCGTGCCGTCGTCGTAGATTATGGACGGCTCCGACCATTCGCCGCCGGAAGCGTCGTAAACGGAATAGTACACGGCGCGCTTGTTCATCGTACTGCGGGCCGCGCCGCCGTCGTCGACATAGACCATCAGCATATCGCCGTCGCTCCCGACAGGAACCAGTTGCACGGACATATTATCGCCCGCGCCGGCGCGGAGTTCGGATTCCTGACTGCCTTCCGCGCTCATCAACGAAACCTGCCCGGGCTGTTTCCATTCACTCCGCTCGTTCAGATAGTCGCGGGAGACAGGTTTCGCGTCTCTCAGGCTCTGTCCGGCGGCGCCGTTCAGCGCGTCCGACATGGCCCCCTGCAATACGGCGCCCGCCGTCCGGGCCGCGTCCGTCTGACGATAGTCGAAGGAGAAGTGATTATTTATCCCCGGCGTGTTGAATAGTTTAATCGTCTGGACGTTGAAGGATTCTTCCCCGGAAATCATTTGCGCAACGCCGTTGAAGGGCGTGCGGAAGCGATAGAGCGTAAAGCCCGCCGCCTCGAAAATCCAGTCAATATCATACCGTATATCGCCGTAGGCGTCAATACCCGCGCCGCTGAATTTGAAATCGGTGTCAAAGGCGAAATGCGCGTCGCATTTTACATTGATAACCCATACCCCGACGCCGATACCGACGGTAAATTCCGGGTCAAGGAAGATATAGCCCTCGCGCCGCAGACGGCTGTTGGAAGTCTTATTAGCGAACAGGCCGAAATCCTCGCTGGTGAACGGAACCGCGCCCTCTATCTTGAAGCTGTCCTGATAGTCCACGTACATATGATATACGCCCGCGAAAGCGCCGTTTGTGCCGAGGTCTACCAGAATATTGATTCCGACAGGCGTCGCAATGGTAATCGTAGACGCAATATCCCAATCCACTTTGAAATAGAAAATCAAATCCTCAAAGAAATTGGCGTTTCCGCTCGCGGGATTGGGCGTCGCGTCGGGTTCGCGCTGTGAAACCCGGAGACGGAAGCCAATTTCCGGCGTCACGGAAAGACTGAACGAAGAGCTTGCCTCGAAACCGCCTGACGCCTTGCCGACACTGTCCGCGTCCGACAGGTCTTTTAACGTCTCTTCCATTTCCGTGTCGCCCTTGGCGTCGCCGGATTCAAGGTCTCTCTGCATGGCGAAGTTCTGACTCCATCCGAATTTATAGTCGAACTGGTCCCACTCCAAATTATAATTGCCTTCCGGCTTATAGGGTTGCGTGTCGCGTTGCAGTCCAATGGAACCAAGCTCAAAGTCGCCCAGCGGATTGCCGATGATGTCAATGGATGTCAGATTCCGGTAGGCGTTTTCCAGCGTGGAACTGCCGAGCATGGGGAAAATGAACTGGTCAAGCGTCAGCCCCGCCGCGAAACGGTAGCCCACGTCAATGGGAGCGTATGCGTTCCCGGTCTGGTCTTCAAAGCTGACCCAAAGGCGGTCTCCCGCGCTCACATCCTGCTTGGGGTTAAACGTCAGCGTCGCGGTGAAGTAGTTTCCGTTGGTGGAACGGGTTTCGTAGCCGCTCCGACCGTCGCAGTCAAAGAGCTTGACGCCCTGCGCGTTATAGAACGCGAAGCGGGCCTTTGCGGGGACGAGCGCGCCGTTGCCCTGTACGGAGACGGAAACGGAAAGCGCGCCGTCTTCAACGATAATACTGGTTTCGCTGACGGAGTTCGCAAATTTTGAATCGCTGTAGGACGCCGTGACGCCCTTTGTAGAGCGGTTGTTCGGCATGACGCTAAAGGCTTCCAGCGCGGGGAATGTCACGCTGGAATAGCGCTCAATAGCGACGACGTTGCTGTAGGCCTCTCCGACTTGCGGCTGTACGCGCAGACTGATGTTGCCCCAGTCCTTAATCGCGCCCTGTACCGGGACGCTAAACGCGCCGTTAGCGTCCGTCATGCCCTCGAAGCCGCCGATATTGACATACGCGCCGGCGACGGGCGTCTCGCCTAGCGAACTCTCGCCCGTGGCAAGGCGCAAGAGGGTGTTGTTCTCCCGCACGACATCGCCCCGGATAGTTCTGGAGGCGTTGTTCGTCCGCGGCTGGAAAAGATAATAGTAAATCATATTATCTTGGTCTTGCGTGACAAACAGGCGGTCTCCGTAGACGTAACGCGGCGTGGATGTGCGATTGCTTTGGGCGGTCAGTTCGCCGTCCTCAATCGTGCCGTTCTTATTGGCGTCTCCGGTCATGTTCGCCCATTCGGTGTAGTAGCCTGTCGGCGGGTTGACCAGAAGGGAATACTTTTTGCCAATCCGGGCGTCCTGCGCTTCCATCGTTCCGTTATCGTCGGTCGTATTTTTCCCGGCGTTCAGTTCGTTGGAAGCGGGTATGCCGTCGGTGATGTCAATGACCGCGTTCGCAAGGGAGCCGTTGGAGGTAATATTCCGGTTGGCCTTGGCGTCTTCCACGGACGCAGGAGAGTAAGCCACGTAGAAACTCTGCGTTCCGGTTTGCGGACGAATGGTAAAGACGCCGGATGTCAGCACGGTGACTTCCGCTTTGGTATAATCAGTTTCGTTGAGCGTCGTCCCGTTCCTGTTCAGGGGATTCGTGATGAGCGCGCCGTTTTGATAGTAGCTGACGCCGCTTGATGTCGTAGCGCCGCTACTGTTCGAGGCGTACCAGTAGGCGCCTTGCGCGCTACGGTTGGCGGCGGGCCGGATGTTCATCCGGATGATGGAGCCGTTCGGCACGTTCATCTTGTAATAGTCCTGCCACCCGTCTTTGACGGCCTTGGTGACGCCGGAACCGGATGTCGCGGCGGCCTCCACGATGTTGGCGATATGAGAGGCAAGATTCGCGCTGTCGTATTTTCCCTTTGTACCGCTTGCGCTGTCGTCGCGGTCGGCGTTCTCGAAGCGTACTTCCACCGTGGCGCGCTGGTAGACCGGATAAACGCGGATGGTCTCGCCGCCGGAACGTTCCGTAGAACTGATAACGCCCTTGTCCATGAGCGTCTTGATAAACGCGTTGTTCGGCGTAAACGTGACCGCGCCGCCGCTCGCCGCGATATAATACGCCCCGGAAATGTTGGTTTTGTACGAGTTCGTGTAGGTGTTGTAGATGTCGCCGTAGTCCTTGCTACTGTTAGCCAAGTACACGCCTTTCAGCGTAATGCTGCGCTGGACGTTCGCCGCCTCGTTCAAGTCCCGGAGAGTGACAGTCTGGCTGGAGTTGCCGTAGAATCCGGCGAGTTTGTAATTGCCATACGTCGCCTCCACCGGGCCGGGAATATAAACCCGCTCTTCCGCCCCGTCATAGTAAGTGTCCACAACTTGCGGCGTTCCCTCCGTAAAGTCGTAGAGTTTCCGGTTGAACGGTTCGCAGGAGTTTCTCATCTCGAAGCGGTACGGCGCGTATTGGAGAGAGAAACCATAGAGCGTAGCCTGATACTATTTCCGATATAAAGAGTAGATAAGCCCAATGAGGAAACGCGCTAATAGCCTGATTTGCGCCTTGTGGCATATCGACGCTCTAAACCGGAATTAGTATGAGACGCCGCGCCCGATTTCCGCGCCGTCTTCTCCGTGGCGAACTTGATATAGTGGTTTCCTGACAGTCCGCTTACGTCCAGCGTTTTCGTCGTCCGGCCAATATTGCCGTCGCTTCTGTCGCTGCGCGTACTGCCTGTATAGCTCTGGTCGCTGTCCGTCTCGAAGTAAGTCGTTTTCGACGCGCTGCCCTCGACTTTGAAGTCGTATGCAATGCCGTAAATTCCGTAGAAGTTGCGGGATTGATTGCTGTAGCCCATGGAATGCTTGCCTTTATCCTCCTGATGGAGATAAATGGAATTGTCGTGCAAATCCGTGCGGTTGTCGCGGTCGCTTCCGGTTACGTCCCTGCTCCACCCGCCGGGATAGTTTTTCAGTTGGCTGGCCTTTCCCTCACCCCATGATTCCGTAGAGGCGCCGAGCAGAATAGGCGACGCAAGGCGCAAACTGTATTGGATGGTTCCGGTCGCGGAGGAGTTGTAGAATCTGACGCCGTAACAATAGGCGTTTCCGGCGGTCAAATCGTAGGAAATCAGGAAATTGTTCCCGCTTCCGCCGTCGTCGTTATAAGTCAGCGTTACGCTTTTGTCGGCGTTGTAGAGATAGCCATAGGTGTCCGTAGAACTGCCCGTGGCGCCCGTGGATTCAAAAATATATGTCCCGCTGATTTCCGGGGTGAATTTGAGATAGGCGATTTGTCCCGCCGAGACGCTTTCCGAACCCGTCACGGGCGTCGTCGAGGTCGGACGGCCTAAGACGGTATCCGGTTTCGGGGCAAGGGACAGGCGCGTGTTGATAGTTCCGGTCGCGCCGGAGGAATAGAACCGGACGCCCCAGTAATACGTCGTGTTGGGCGTCAGTTCCCGGCTGATTTTAAAGTTATAGCCTGTTCCGCCGTCGTCGTTAGAGTCGATTTGATTTTTGCTGGCGTCGTAGAGATAGCCGTAGGTGTCGCCGGAACTGTTCGTAGATTCAAAGGCATACGTTCCGGCGGCGGTCGGGGTGAATTTGATATAGACGATTTGTCCGCCCGATGTGATATTATACGAACTCGTCACGGAATTTCCCATAGAGGGCGGATTCAGGGTCGGTTCGGACGGCGCTTGCAGGGTCAGGCGCGTATGAATAGTTCCGGTCGCGCCGCCGTTATAGAATCTGACGCCGTAATAATAAACGCTTCCGGCGGTCAAATTGTAGGAAATCTTGAAGTTATAGCCTTCTCCGCCGTCGTCGTTAGAGGTCAGCGTCGTACTTTTGTTGGCGGCGTAGAGATAGCCATACGTGTCCGTATAGCCGCCCATGGCGCCCGTGGATTCAAAGACATACGCGCCCGAGACCGTCGGCGCGAATCGGCAATAGACAATTTCTCCGCCCCGTGAGACCGTCGCGCTGGAAGTAACGAACCCTCCGGCGCTAGGCTGACCTAAAGTAATGTCCAGCAATACGGCGGTATCCTCATCCGCGCCGTGATTCGCTTCCGCCGCGTCTTTCCGTTACGCGCTTATCGCGTCCGCTACGTCCGACGCGTCCGCTAGGTCTTGCGGCGGCGTCTTTTCGCTCATGTCCTCGCCTATCCTCTGCGCGGACATCGCCTCGTAATAGGCCTCCGCTTCCTCCGCCCCGATTACCTCGTAGGCAATGCCCAATCCATACGGGTCGGAACCGGACGCGCTTTGCAGTTCCGCGGCGTCTTCTTCGGGTTCGGGTGCCAGAATCTTGACTTGCGCGTAATGATTCCTGACCGCGTCGGGTTCGTTCGCTTCCAGACGGAGACCGAATTTCCCTGTCTGCGAGAAGTCGGACGCCGTGACGGTCACTTCCGCCTTGGTCTGTCCGGGGACAAAGCCAATCTTTTTCAGACTGAACCGCTCGTAGGCGCTGACTTTCGCGGTATCCGTCACCGTGGAGACAAACGCCGTTGAGAAATACTGCGTTCCGCCCGTGCGCGTGACGGTCACTTTCGCGCTGGGGGCGTCAGGCGTCAGCGTGATTGCGCTGTCGGCAAGGGAGAACGTCGCCGGCTCGTAATCGTCGTCGTCCTCAATCGTGACGTAAGCCGTCGCGTTGACCGCTACCGTCGTTTCGGGCGTGTCCGTGCCCATCAGGCCAATCAGGAACATACGCGAGCCGTCCGGTTTGTCGTTTTCGATAGGCCGGACTGTCAATTCGCGTTCCCTGACGCCGGGGCCAAAGTATACGATTCCCATCGCGCCTTGGGCGTTTTCAAAGAACTCATGGAAATTCTCAAAGAGGCTGTCCGCGTTCTCCGTGACCCGTTCCGCGTCGGATTTCTCCGGCAGTTGGAGGGAAACCGCCTGCATTTCACGCAATGCGGAGGCGTAACGCTTGGAGCGTTTGAGCGCGTCTTCCGTAACGGCTTCGTCTACGGTTTTCGCGTCTTCCGTAACGGCTTCGTCCACAACTTCCGCGTCTTCCGTAACGGCTTCGTCTACGGTTTTCGCTTTTTCCGTAACGGCTTCGTCCACAGCTTCCGCGTTTTCCGCGCTGTCCGTTTCGGAATCGTCAAGCGCCGCGTTGTTGTCCTGCTTTACGAACATGGCCTCTTCCGTTTCGGTCGCTACCTCATCCGTTACGGCTTCGGCGTCTGTCGCCTCGTCCGATACGGTCTCCGGCGTCTCCGTTTCGTCCGTTACGGTTTGCGACGCTTCCACTTCGTCCGTCACGGTCTCCGACGCTTCCACCTCGTCCGTCACGGCTTCCGGCGTCTGCGCTTCGTCCGCTACGGCTTCGGCGTCCGTCGCCTCATCCGTCACGGCTTCCGGCGTCCGTCGCCTCGTCCGCTACGGCTTCGGCGTCCGTCGCCTCGTCCGCTACGGCTTCCGGCGTCTCTGTTTCGTCCGTCACGGCTTCCGGCGTCTGCGCTTCGTCCGCTACGGCTTCGGCGTCCGTCGCATCGTCCGCCACGGCTTCCGGCGTCTGCGCTTCGTCCGCTACGGCTTCGGCGTCCGTCGCCTCATCCGTCACGGCTTCCGGCGTCTGCGCTTCGTCCGCTACGGCTTCCGGCGTCCGCGCCTCGTCCGATACGGTATCTGGCGTCTCCGCTTCGTCCGCTACGGCTTGCGGGACTTCCGCCGCGCCGCTCTCCCCGTCGTCAAATGTGAAGTCCGACGGATGGATTACCGTTCCTTCCTGTTCCGACAACGGCTTTTTGTCTATCAGAACTTCATAGTCCTCGCCGTAGACGGACAGGAAATCCGCCACTTTCACGGCCACATTCGCGGGCGCGGCGCCGTCTCCGTGACGCGCAATCTTCACTGTAAGCGCCTTTTCGTCCTCCCTGACGCTGTAATCCGCCGCGTCAAAGTCGAAATACGACGCTCCTTCCGTACGCGCTTCCGGGTCCGCCGCGAAAACCGCTGGGGGAATGACCGACAGTAACATGGCGAGCGTCAACAGGAAACTGCTTGCCCGTTTCCAGAGCTTTCTCATGACCCTATGTTCCTCCCCTCATGTGCTCACGATTCTCTACCTGTGTTCCGACACGCTCCCAAAGAGCCTGTTAGCAAGGTTGATTCTACAAAAATTTTTCCGCGTATGCAATAGACCTGTGATAATCGGCGCCGTTCCGTGATAATTCGCAGGGCCGCGGAGGGGACATTGAAATCAAAAAATCCGTATGCCCCTGAAGCGGGATATACGAACCGAACCGGCAGACTGAAAGGCCTTTGTTATATAGTGCGTCCGGTTTCCGCAATACGGCGGAATCAAACCGGAAATCCGGCTAATTTGTTTTTGCGCAAGTCCTTACTCCGACATGTATCGAACCGCACGGGCGGCGTGAAAGTTTCGACGGGGCGCCAGTCGTCGCTTATCGCCTGTTGAATCTCTTGAAAGTTCTGAAAACGCACGATATAATAACCCAAAAGTCGAGAACGGAGGCCTTTACCGCGCGCCAATATCCGAAAGACGGCAATCGGGAAGCATACGGGGCCATCAGGTTGCAGGAGACGGAATCCGGCGGAGCAGGCCTCCGGCAATCGGCGCCGGATTCCGCCGCACTATTTCCCGGATAACGTCGGGGATAAACGCGGGGAAACGTTTTTTTGACGTATGACAAAAGACTAAGGAAAATGTCGAAATTTTGTAAATTTGCACAAAAAAATCCGAAATTCTGGCAAATTTGCGGACAAAAAGAGTGTTTATTGTCCGTCATTCAGAGATATTTTTGTGCAAATCGCTGTCAACCCCACACGCATTTTCCCTCAAAATTTTCAAATGGCGAACATTCTGTTGCGCTTTTGTTGCACTTCGTTTTGTATACTGGGAACGTTAAAAGGAGGAGAATCGGGATGACCGAGGCGAACAAATATTTGACGCTCAAAGAAATCAGCGTTCTGATGGCTCTGGATACGGCGGGACTTATTGCGGAGAATGTTATATCTTTTTGGAGCGCGATATTGGCTAGAAATCCGCAGTATGGGACGCTCTTAAATGAGATTAGCATCTATAGCGCGTGGACAATGTGGGCGTTGCGTCTGCTGATATGGTCGCTGACGCTGGTATCGTTGTCGCGTTTGAGCAGTCTGTACAAATCCTTCGGAAATGCGCGCATATGGTATCTTTTGAGGTTTTCGTTCTTAATTCTACAACCCCTTTCCATAACCTTCGCCAGTCATCGCCTCTTTCTTTCGTCTTCAGAATGGCAACTCGTCGTCGAAAGCCTTATGATTACTTTAGCGCTGGCATTTCTTGGAGAGTTTTCGTTGTCTATTGGAAACCGCGTCATTCTGTTCGCGGGCGCGGAACTTTTGGACTCTTTTGGATTAGATTCTCCAGCAAAAAAGAACCGCCGTTGCGGAAACAGGCTTGTCGGATATACGGCGGCGCAAACGCTCTTTTTTGCTATCGCTCTTGCTCTCGTGGTATGGGTTCGGTTTTTTCAAGGGCGTCATCTGTTCGGCGCGGGAGAATCGGGCGCCGCCATGTCGGAGACGATTGCAATTTTCTCCGCCGTTCTCTTTTGCCTTTTTGCAAGATGGGGAGTTATCGTGTTCAGGGTTCTCGCGTCGGTTTATATGAGCCGGACTTATCGTACAATCAAGGGGTTGACGGAATGAGCGTAACGTTTATTATGGGACAGCAGTCCGTTTGTTTCTGCGTGCTGGCGATTCTGATGGTTTTCTTCTTCACGGACAGGCGCCAGGAAGAGTTTAACTCTATGATATTGTGCGCCGCCGCGCTGATTTTAAGCGCGATTGCGTTAAGTTTTGTAAATCAGTCTTACGCGTATTCCTCTTCAGACCGACTGCCCCGTATCAGCGGCGCCGTATCGCTGGCGCTGACGGTCGCGGCTGGCGTGGCGCTAATCAGTTGCTTTTGTTTCTGGAAACCGTCGAAACGAACCGCGAACTGTTGGGCGGCGCTGGCGGTCGCGCTGATTCCCATATGGCTGGCCGGATTGAGCTGTTTTTTTACGCGGGAAGCCGCTTTGTTTTCCATCGCGGAAACGCTCTCCCTGCTCATTGTCGCGCTCTTTCACCTGCGGGACGTGGAGGCGGTTTTGAAAAAGCGTGCGGATGAAATCGAAAATCATCAGGCCATGCTTTTCCAGTGGCAGATGCACCCGCATTTCCTTTTTAACAGCCTCAGTACGATTCGGGAACTTATGGATTCCAATCCCGCGCTGGCCTCTTCCGGACTGGACAATCTCGCGGGCTACCTGCGGAAAAACCTTGACGCGCTGACGCTGAACCGCATGATTCCCTTTGAGCGGGAACTGGAACACATCGAGCAGTATGTGGAGCTGGAAAAGATGAATCCCGCCAACCGCTTTGAGGTGGTCTATGACCTGCAAATTATCGACTTTACGCTTCCGGCGCTGTCCGTACAGCCGCTGGTGGAAAACGCAATCCGCCACGGGGTACGCGCTTTGGGCGAGGATGGCATAGTGTTCGTCATTACGGAGCGGCACGGCGATATGATTCGCATTATTGTGGAGGACAACGGTCACGGATTCCAAGAGGACGCCACCCAACAGCAGAAACAGCATATCAGCCACGGACTGGAAAATGTGCGCGCAAGGCTGGAAACCCAGTGCGGCGGCTCTCTGCACATCCACAGCGGCGAAGAGGGAACCCGTCTGATTGTACTGATACCCAAGGGAGGTGAGGCGATACCATGAATACGCTGACGGTAGATGACAACCCGATGGTTCTGCAATCCATGGAGAAACTGCTGTCCCGCATTGACCCGGACGGCGTCCATTTAACGGCGGATTCCGCCTCCGCGGCGATGGAGCGCATACGCCAAACGCCTCCGGATGTGGCCTTCCTTGACATTGAACTCCCGGGCGGGAGCGGCTTGGATGTGGCGTCTTATCTGCGCGGCCTCCGCCCTGAAAGCAACGTGATATTCATCACGGGACACCCAGAATACGCTATGCAGGCCTTTGAGCTTTACGCCAGCGGGTATCTGCTCAAACCGATTACGGAAAATCAGGTCAGGACAGCGTTGGAGAATCTGCGCCACCCGATACGGAAGCGGGAGAAACCCCGGTTGAAAGCGCGGTGTTTCGGGGATTTTGAAGTCTGGTGCGGCGGCGCGCCCGTTCGATTCGGGCGGAGCAAGTCCAAAATGCTCCTCGCCTTCCTGATTGACCGCAACGGCGCGATGTGCGACACGGGTCAGATTCTGTGCGCAATCTGGCCCGAAGAGCCGGATAACGCCTCCCACCGCAGTCAGGTGCGGATGTTCGTTTCCGACTTGCAGACGACGCTGACCCGGCTGGGCGTCGGCGAAACGCTGATACGGGGACACGGACGGACGGGAATCAATACGGCGCTGGTGGACTGCGATTATTATCAGTATCTGCGGGGCGACCCGGACGCCGTGCGGCAGTTCCAAGGAGAATATATGAACCAGTATTCCTTCGGAGAGAGTACGCTGGCCACGCTGACCCAAAACGCCGCGAATCGTTTTGAGGGGACTTGAGATGAAAATAACGGCAGTCCGCTTACCCCGCTGGACGGGCATGCTGTCACGTCTCCGGAACGCAATCCCGCTGACGCGGCGATTGTCGGTATCCGGAACAGCGAATCGAGAGGAATCAGCCTTATGGAAGCGTCCGAGAGAAAGGAGGCTCACAAAGCCGATGAAAAAAGCGAACACTCCCTATCTATATACGAATATCCGCGCCATATGCGGGGCCAAAAGCCTCAGTATCGCGGAACTGGAACGCTCGGCGGGACTGGGAAACGGCGTCGTGCGCAAATGGGACGCCGCCTCTCCCACACTGCGCAGCGTAATAGCGGTGGCGGACTGTCTGGGCGTCACAGTGGATGAACTGATAGGCTGCGCAAAAAAATAACGGGAACGCAAAACGGCCAGGCGGCGCCTTGTCCGCGGCGCGGCGGCGTGATGAGCCGTACCGCAAAAGGCCGCGCTCTAGCGAATCAAGAGGAGAAACGCCTGGAGAAGAAAAGGTTTCCGCCGTACCGTCAGAACTGACGCGCCGTCCGTCGGAAAGCCGGAGCGTCTCCCGGTTTCCATGCAATCTCATACCGAAAGGGCTACCCATGAAGATTTGGGTAGCCCTTTGTCATGTTTCCCCTGACAATATTTCCGTTGCCGTCCCCGTGAGGGGCGCGGGCTGTGTCCGACAAGCCGGTCGTAACCGAAGTGCTCCGCATGTTGCCGTCCCCGTGAGGGGTGTGGGCTGTGTCCTGGACCCGCTGGAAGCGCGGCGTATTGAGCGGGGTTGCCGTCCCCGTGAGGGGTGTAGGCTGTGTCCGCAATCTTGGTGGGACGGAGCGCGTGACGCGTGGCTGTTGCCGTCCCCGTGAGGGGTGTGGGCGGTGTCCAGCCCCAGACGCCGCCCAAACAGAAGCAGTCTAGT
>JAFSOM010000195.1 GCA_017447005.1 Oscillibacter sp. | reverse complement strand
TCGCGCCGACTTTGTAGGCGAACGACTTGACGACGGGCGTCATCAGGAAGCTGAGAACCATTGCGACGAGAAGCGCGATAAGGACATAAGCGACGAGCGCGTTTCCAAATGCCATAGGCCGCCTCCTTGTCAACGGGGCAGGAAGCCGAGTTTCTTGTGGACTTTGCGCAGGGTTTTTTGCGCGATAACATGCGCCCGCTCCGCGCCCAGACGGTACAGCCCCTCCAGATAGGCCTTATCGGACAGCAGACGCTCCGACTCCTCCCGAATGGGCCGGAATAACTCAATCACGGCGTCGCCGACGGCGGCTTTGAAGTTTCCGTAGCCGCCCGCGACGAACTCCGTTTCGGCGTCGGTAATCGTTTTCCCGGTGGCGGCGGCGTAAATCGTCAGCAGATTCGACACGCCCGGCTTGCTCTCGGGGTCGAAGCGCACGACGGTTTCGCTGTCCGTGACGGCGCGTTTGAACTTGCGCCGGATGTCCTCGGGCTTATCGAGTAAGTTTACGCACCCGTCCGGCTCGGACTTGCTCATCTTGTTGGCGGGATTGCTCAAACTCATGATACGCGCCCCGACTTGCGGAATGAGCGGTTCGGGAAGCGTGAACACGTCGCCGTAGACGCCGTTGAAGCGCTGGGCGATGTCGCGGCACAGCTCCACGTGCTGTTTCTGGTCGGCCCCGACGGGCACCGCGTCCGCCTGATAGAGCAGGATGTCGGAGGCCATGAGTACGGGGTACGTGAACAGGCCCGCCGTGATGTTGTCGGCGTGCTGTTGCGACTTCTGCTTAAACTGCGTCATGCGGCTCAACTCTCCGAACTGCGTATAGCACCCGAGAATCCACGATAATTCGGTATGTTCGGGGACGTGGCTTTGGATAAACAAAATACACTTTTCGGGGTCGAGACCGCAGGCGACGTACTGCGCCAGTTGCGTAAGGCAACGCCGGCGTAACTGCGCGGGGTCCTGACGTACCGTGATGGCGTGCAAGTCCACGATACAATACACGCAATCGTATTCCGACTGCAACGCGTTCCAGTTGCGGATAGCGCCCATATAGGAACCGAGGGTCAGTTCCCCGCTGGGCTGAATGCCGCTGAAAATCTTCTTTTTCCTTACAATAGCCTCTTCCATGTACGGCCTCCTATTATAACGCGACGGCTTGCGGCGCCGCGTGACGTTCCGTCAAGCCTTTACGGCGTTGCGGCGGTATTGTATCACGTCCGGCGCGAAAGCGCAACCGTTTTCCGTCGCGGATTGCGCCGCGCCTATGGTTTCCGTCGCGGATTGCGTCAGGTATCCTTACGCTCCTTGGCGGCTTCAATTTCCTCCGGCGTAATGTCCAGCGCCTTGAAACGGCTGTCATAGAGCAAATCCTCTTCGGAGTTGCTCAACAGCAGGAGGTATACCATTTGACTGCGGGCTTCCTTGAGCGTCTCCTTACGCGTCTCCGCCCGGATTTCCTCCGCAAAACGTGACATAGATTCCACGCCTCCTTCGTCCGCCGTCAGTCGTTCTTACGCTCCTTGGCGGCTTCGATTTCCTCCGGCGTGATGTCCAGAGACTTGAATTGAAGCAGATTGTCTGCGGAGATATTCTCCAGCAGAGCTTTAATCATCCGCTCCCGCGTTCTTTTGACGCCGATTGCAATGCCTTCCTTGCGTCCTTCCTCGCGGAGTTCTTGCGCAATGCGTGACATAGATTCCACGCCTCCTTCCGTATTCTTGAAATACTTCGCCCTGTCGGCCAGCGACGGGAAATTCATCTTCGCGGGGTCGGTTTCGCGGAAATCGGCCATGAGCTTTCCAATCTCGTCGTCGCCGACATACGCGCCGTTGACGTACACAATATGTCCCTCGTCGTTGAAGGCGGCGCCGGTTTCCCGGATGAAGCGGTCAACCGTATACACGGGCAGGCCGCCGCCCAGCACGTCGCTTTCGGTGATAAAGATAATCCACGTCTCGGCGAGTTCGTTATAGTCCGCGCCGGGCGGGAGTTTGTGCCAGTCGACGGCGCCGAGATGATACCGCGCCCGTTTCGGCTCCGCGCCGCTGTCGGCGCGCTGAATCTCAATGTTGTAGAGTTTGCCCTTGGCGTCGGTGGCGAGAATGTCCAGCCGGACGCCGTGCCCGATAAGGTTTGAGAGTTCGTCCTGCGTCTGAACCTCGATAACCTCGATGTCGTCGCGTTTGAGCACCGTCCGCACGATGTCCTGCGCGCCCGCGAGATTGCCGCGCAAGACTTCTTTCATGAAAATGTCGTCCAGCAGACGCAAACGCCGGATACGCTCCAAGTCGCGCAGACGCCGCCGCTTCTTTTCCTCGTCCATAGCCTCACCGCCTTGAGCCGTATTATACCCGTTACGGACGGCGCTTGCAAGCCCCAAACGGACGCCGGACGGGGCGGAATCTGGAAACTTTTGCTATTTGTTACGCATTGTTTTCAAACTGTTCACAAATTTTGTCGAAAACGGGCTTGCATTCCGGAAGATTATGGAGTATACTACCAGTAAGTTCAGTGGGAAGAGACGGCTGACGGATTTCCCGCGAGGCCGCCCCGCGTGAACCCGTACCCACCCGCGCCGGAGAGGGAATCCGGCCCCGCGAGATATTGAAGGAGGAATCGCCTATGAAAAAGTTAAACCAAAAGGGCTTCACATTGGCGGAACTGCTGATTGTCGTAGCCATTATCGCCGTGCTCGTCGCTATCGCTATTCCCGTGTTCAACAACCAGTTGGAGAAGAGCCGCGAAACTACTGACATGGCTAACATCCGCGCCGCTTACGCCGAAATGATGGCCGCCGCTATTGACGATGGAACACGTGCCGATGTAACCAGCGTCGTAGACACTGATGGAACGATTGCATATTCTTCGGATGCGGGAACGTATACCGCTGTGATTAAGCCGAAGCAAATAAAAGCGGGTTGGGAGGCAGGCAATCAGAACGTAGCTGTTGCCAGTTTGAAAACGACTGCTGAAAGTACTGGCACTCCTCAGACTGCTAATGCTAGTAAGGAGATACCTTCGGCGGTTTCTCCCTCTCAAAATTATCAGCTTGTGCTCACAATAGCGACCGGTGCGCTTGTAGTGACGGCTGTGAATGCGTCGTAACTCAACGTCGCGCTCTAGCCGCGCAACCTCATAGCCGCCGCGAGAGGCGACAACCGTATCACGTAAGGCACGAGCCGCCGTTCCCCGGCGCAGGGGAGCGGCGGCTTTCCGCCTCGTGCGGGGGCCTTATACGGGAATCACGCGCCGGAATTTTTACGCGCTTCCCTCTTGAATCCGCGTGGCGGCGTGTGTTATCATAGGTTCATCTGAATGGAAGGAGGCGCGGAGATGGACATAGAAGCGTTCCGGGCGGTCAATCGTCCCGAAGATTACATTGTGACGCGGCACGGCCTCAAACGAATGCGGGAACGGCGTATCCGTCTGGATGATGTCATGTCCGCGATTCAAAACGGGGAAATCATAGAGGAGTACCCGGAGGATTTTCCGTTTCCAAGCTGTCTGATTTTGGGAAAGTCCGTTTCCGGGAATGCGTTGCACGCGGTGGTCAGTCTGGAAGCGGGAAACGTTTACCTGATTACCGCCTACGTCCCCGACCCGGACGAGTGGGAAAGCGACTGGAAAACGCGAAAGGAGGCGTTGTGATGAAATGCGCGAGGTGCGGAAAGGAAGCGCCGGAGAGCCTGACGACAGAGGCCGTGGAACTGGACGCGGGCGGTCTGCTGGTGGTGCGTCACATTCCCTGTTACCGTTGCGGGAACTGCGGCGAGGTGATGTACGCGGGGGATGTCGTGCGGCGTATGGAGGAACTGACCGGACAGGCCGAGGCGATGTTGCAGGAAATCACGGTGGTGAATTACGCCCGGACGCGCTAAAAACCGCCGTTCCCCGGCGCGGGGGAGCGGCGGCTTTCCGCGTCGTGCGGGCGGCTTATACGGAAATCACGCGCTTTTCTCCGTAGCCGGGAATCAGCGCGTCAGCGTATCGGCGATTTGGGCGTTGTCGGCGTCAAAATCGCCCCTGACGGCGAATTTTCCCTTGCCAACGCCGATACGCTTGGAGACGGACGTTTCCACCCGGAACGGGAACGCCTGTTCCCGCACGGACTGACGGAGAAAGAGGGCTATCGCCTCGTTCCAACTCCATCCCAAACGGTCAAAAAGTTCCTGCGATTCCTGTTTCAAGACGGAATCCAGTTGAATGGTCGCGTTTACTGTGGACATCGTATCGCCTCCCCGTTTTGTATAATATTATACGGCGTTTTCCGAAAACAGTCAAGCCATATTGCGACGCCTTCCCGAAACGGCGCGTGTCCGTGTGACGCGCCGGAAATCCCTCTTGAATCCGGGGCGCGGCGCGTGGTATGATAGGCTCATCTTAAATCGGAGGCTCGCCCATGAAGTCGTATTCATCCCGGGAGGTTTTGCGGGAACTGTACGCCGAGGCTGGTATGAAATCGCCTGTGACGGAGACCATCACCAGTTGAAACATCCCGTAAAGCCCGGAAAGGTGACGGTTCCTCATCCTGTGAAGGACATACCCAAGCGGACGTTAAGGAGCATTGAAAAGCAGTCAGGCGTGCGCTTTGATTGAGCTATCTTGTGAGGGGGAGAAAACGCTATGAAAGACACCTATTGTTACCCGGCGTTTTTCTATTTTGACGACGACGGAATTTCCATTGAGTTTCCGGATTTGCCGGGGTGCCTGTCCTGCGCGGAGACGGAAGAGCAGGCCGTCCGGAACGCGAGAGAGGCGTTAGGCGTACACCTCTACGGCATGGAAGTCGACGGGGACGCCATCCCCGCGCCCACATCCGTGCGCGACCTCCGTCCCGGCGAGGGCGGCGTTACGGTCATGGTGGACGCGTTCATGCCGCCCGTGCGGGACCGTATCAATCAGAAGGCGGTCAGAAAAACCGTAACCATTCCGGCGTGGCTGAACCGGGAAGCGGAAGCGGCGGGCGCGAATCTGTCCCTGATTCTGCAAAACGCCCTGAAATCCTATCTGGGCAAAGAGGCGCCGCGGGTTTGAGCCGTTATCCGCAAACGAAAAGCCCCCGGGGGGAAAATCCCGGAGGGCTTGTTTTTACGCGTGACCTTTGCCGTCAACTGTAGCGGCGTTTGCGGACGCTTATTGCGCGGCGGCGTTTGCGCTTTCTTACTTCGCGGCGGCGATAATCTTGCCGAAATCTTCCGCCTTGAGCGACGCGCCGCCAATCAGACCGCCGTCAATATCGGGCTGGGCGAGGAGTTCGGCGGCGTTCTTGGCGTTCATGGAGCCGCCGTAGAGAATCGAAACGCTCTGCGCGGTGGCGTCGTCGTAGAGTTCGGCGAGCGTGTCGCGGATGAGCTTGCAGACTTCCTGCGCCTGTTCGGACGTGGCGGTTTTGCCCGTGCCAATGGCCCAGATGGGTTCGTAGGCGACGACGACCTTGCCCATATCGGCGGCGGCAACGTCGGCGAGGGCAATCTTAATCTGCGTGCGGATGTGTTCGCCCATAATGCCCTGTTCGCGCTGTTCGAGGCTCTCGCCCACGCACAGAATCGGCGTCAGACCCGCCGCCAGCGCCGCGCCAATCTTCAACGCTACCGTGGCGTCGGTCTCGGCGAAATACTCCCGGCGCTCGCTGTGGCCGATAATCACGTAACCAACGCCCAGTTCCTGAAGCATCGCCGCGCTGATTTCGCCCGTATACGCGCCGCTGGCCTTGAAGTGGAGGTTCTGCGCGCCCACGTTGACGTTACTGCCCTTGGCCACCGCGCACGCGCACGGCAAATCGACGTAAGGCGTACATACGACGACTTCGCAGGCCGCGCCCTTGGCGACGTTCAGCACGTCCCCTAACAAAGCCTCGGCTTCCTTGGGGGTCTTGTTCATCTTCCAGTTTCCGGCGATAATGGTCTTGCGGTTGCTCATGTGTAAATCCTCCTTCACAAAATGCGCGGGGATAATTCTTTTTAAGAATAGTACAATTTCCCTCCGTTGTCAATCCTTTTCTTTTCAGGTTAGCGGCTTGCGCTTCTCGTCGTCGAGGAGCAGAAGAGCCATTCTTTTTTTTACCTTTTGCCAGAATCCATCCCGGGGCGCCACCGATTTTTCCAAACGCTTTTTCCATTTCTCAGTCAGCGGGGGCAAGTCCTCTCCGGTCAGTTTCGCGTTCTCCATGAAATGCGTGTGCAGGGCGTCGAAGATATATCGATATGTCGCCAGAGCGGACGCCAGCAAAGGCGCGGCGCTCAAGAGGATGTATTGCGCCGTTGTAGGCTCCCACAGAACGCAACCGACGATGAGCAGGACGCACAGACAATACGCGGCCCAGAAATAATGCGGGAAACAGTAGGTTTCAATCATCGTGTTATAGTTCACCGCCTCGGAAGAAAAGCCGTAGCGATAAAAAAACGAAAAGCGCGAATTTTCAGGCGCTTTACGCCGATTCCAGAAATTCAAATCCTCATTCATCCATTCCGTTATCCATTCCGTGTCCGTAAACCAGTCTTTAAAGAAATCCATGGATTCCCTTATGAGTTGAAAGCGTGGCGCGTTCAGACGCGACAATTTCCGTTCCAGTTCCTCTATGTCCGGATGATTTTGCAGAACTTTCAGGGCGAAAGCGTCGGCGAGGCGCTCAATTTCGCCGTTTTCATGGCTTATCATTAAGGAAATGCCCATGCAACTGCAGTGCCAGAAGCGGACAAACGGAATCAGCGCCAGCGTGAAGTACCACGGGAACAGACACGCGCCCATAAAAAGCGTACACGCGCCCCCCGCCACGGAACGGGCCGCCAAAAGGCGCAATCTTGTGTGCATGGTCGACAGGTGTCCCAGTTCGTGAAAAAAGAAAAATTGCCGGAGAATGTCGCCGTCTTCTATATTGTCCGGGAGTAGAA
Source organism: Oscillibacter sp. (assembly GCA_017447005.1). Classification (GTDB taxonomy): domain Bacteria; phylum Bacillota; class Clostridia; order Oscillospirales; family Oscillospiraceae; genus Oscillibacter. Next base: position 1,677 of record JAFSOM010000195.1, on the reverse strand, counting down.
CCACATTCGGGAAAAAGACGCGGGGAAACGCTTTCGGGTTCTTGAAGCGTTTCCTGACGGACTTATCCTCCAATACGGCGACATACACCTCTCCGACTTCCTGCATATTGTGCCGAAAAAGCATTCCCTGAATCTTGTCATAGGACGCGTAACGGTTCACCAGTTCCTTCATATCCCGCTTCTCAAAGCGGTAGTTCGGGTACTTCGCAAGCGTGTCGAACAGTTCCCGGTTGATATTGGCGTCATGCCGAGAGGGAATGGCAACGTTGAGCAAATATGCAGAGAGCAACGAGCACACCAGCAAAATCACGGCCCATAGTGAAAAATGGCAAATCAGATTCGTCAGCGCCGCCAGAACCACGGGCCAATAGAGCATTATCTGCGACAGGGATTGAAGCGTAACCCGAAAATATCTCCATGCCGATTTCATAGCGCGTAATACCTTTTACAGTATTCCTCCGCGACGCGAATATCAACGCCGTTGTCCAGCAACGCTTTGAGGGCCGCGTCATAGAGCGTTTTCTTATCCTCCGCCCGCTTCTCGTACCAGTCGATGACTTCCAGCACGGTCTTGAACGCGCCGATAGCGGCGAAAACCAGCGTTATCGTCGTAACCAGGTCAAAACAGAATCCGCCGCCCATATCCTTATAGGCCGCTTTCACATCCTCTTCCGTCCAGCCGTCCAGACATTCGTCAATCAGTTCCTCCACCGCATCCGCGCCTAAAACGTCGCATTCATCCGGGCATTGTTCCTGCGCGAGATATAATAACTTTTCTTTCAACAAGTCCATCGCAAATCCCCCTGTCTTTTAAAATAATCGAAGGCAAAATTCTTGTCCGCCGACCTTCCTGCCGCCTCATTATACCAACCGCCTTACGGAAAGTCAAGCCCCGAAAACAGGCGAGTATACGTACACGGTTTCTTGGAAAGTTGCCTTTTTGTCCTCATCTGCCACTGCGTGACGCCTTTCCCTATTCCGGAGAAAGGAATCGATTTTCAAGCGAAATTTTAAAAATATCGGGATTTTTCAAATGAAACTTTGCAAATCCGCAACAAAAGCTCTTCCCCTCAATGCGGGAGAGGGACACGCGTAGCGCCGATTGGAGACCGATTTTCTCTCCCCTCCGTCGTTTCGTGACATCTCCCCCTAACGGGAGGCGACAAAGGCACGTCAACCGCTCAGACAATTTATTTTTGCGTAAGTCCTTGACATCACGCGCCGCGAATAAAACGCGAAGCTCCCCCGGACGAATCATCATCCGGGGGAGGCTTTGTTTGTTACGGCGAAACCGTATCAAATGCGATTACGCGTCTATCGCGGCGGCGGTTGGATTACTCGTCAATCTCGGTGACGGCGCCGGAGCCGACAGTACGGCCGCCCTCGCGGATAGCGAAGCGGAGGCCCTTCTCAATGGCGATAGGGGTAATCAGCTCAACGGACATCTCGACGTTATCGCCGGGCATGCACATTTCGGTACCCTCGGGCAGAGAGATGACGCCCGTCACGTCGGTGGTACGGAAATAGAACTGGGGACGATAGTTGTTGAAGAACGGGGTATGGCGTCCGCCCTCGTCCTTGGTCAGCACGTAGACCTGACCCTTGAACTTGGTGTGGGGGTGAATGGAACCGGGTTTCGCAAGCACCTGACCGCGCTCAATGCCGGTACGCTCGACG
>JAFSOM010000194.1 GCA_017447005.1 Oscillibacter sp. | reverse complement strand
CAAATTGACTACTACGGCCCGTATATGTTCCTCACTGACCGCGTAATGCTGGCTCACGCGAAACCGGAATCCGGCGTCAATCGGCTGGACATCTCCTTTTCCGTATTCCGCAATCCGGCTGTTTTCACGGAAACGCGGCGGGCAAGCGTTGTAATCGCGCTTGCGGCGGAGAACCAAGAGAAGCGCCTGAAAATCTTGCAGGATATTTTAACTTTGATTATAGCAATCCAGAAAATCATCGTAATTATCGGTAGCCAGGTTCATGAATGGTAATATCGGGTTGCTCCAGAACAGTCCGTCGAATGTTCTTAATGTCTTCCGGGGAAAGCGCAGGCTTGCGGCCTCCGGAACCTGTCTTTAAGTCCACAGACCCGGTGTCTTTCATTTGCCGAACCAGCCGGTATACGCTGCCGACGCTTACAGAGTAAATTTTCGCAGTTTTTACGGCGTCATGGAAGTGGTTCAATGTTTCTACCAGTCGATTTCTTTCTTCATTGCTCAACATTTCAATCACCTCACGCCCATTATATCAAAGATTAGTGTGATTAACAAGTATTTTCTGGATTGCTATAAACAGGCTCTTAACTTCCTCCGCCCTTGCTATGGTTCAAATTTCTCATTTTCACCCCCTGCTGAAACACTTGTGAATACAGCTTCCGACGGCCCGTCCGGAAAGAAAATCGCGGCGCGGAGCGAAACGGACGCGCCGCGATTGCTTGTTTTTTTCTTGGCAAGTACAAAAGTGGCCTAAATTCAGCCCCCATCCGACGCTGCGCGCTACCTTCCCCCGTTCCACAGAAGGTGTCACGCGGTGACGGATGGAGGCGAAAACCGCAACTTGCCAAGAAACTCTTTACGCATACGTTCGCTAAAATTGATTGCATTCCCGCTTGAAATCATTGCGAATATCTGATATGCTTTCGTTGCAATGCGCATTGTGGATTGATGGACTATGAAGAAAGCTCGGATTCTCGTAACGAAAACACCCTGTGACGCGAACCTCATCGAAAAAATATGAGAATCCCATTTACCACGCCATCTGGCGACGCTTCGTCGCCGCAACTGCCGGAAAGGAAAAAACGCGATGAACTATCCCAACTACATTTTCGATTTATACGGGACGCTGGCGGACATTTGGACGGATGAGGAAAGCCCCCTTCTTTGGAACCGTACCGCCCTCTGGTATCGGGAACAGGGCGCCGACTGGCAGGGTACGGAACTTCGGAAGCGGTATCTGGAACTGTGCCGACAGGAGCAGAGTTATTTTTCCGACCCTTTGGGGGAAATCGAACTGCGCAAGGTTTTCGCGGCGCTGTTCGCGGAGAAGGGCGTGAGGCCTGAACGGGCGCTGGTGGAGGACACGGCGCGGTTTTTCCGAATATTTTCCATAAAAAAGCTGAAACTCTACCCTTGGCCGCTTCCCGTATTTCAACGGCTCCGGGAGAGGAAGTCCAAACTTTTCCTGCTGAGTAACGCGCAGGCCTGTTTCACGGAGGGCGAACTTCGCGGACTGGGCCTTTCCGACGCTTTTGACGGCGTCACGCTTTCCTCGGATGCGGGAATCAGAAAACCCTCTCCCAAGATTCTGGAAATTCTTCTGGAACGGTATCATCTCCGTGTCGGCGACTGTCTCATGGTGGGCAATGACCCGGAGGCGGATATTGCTATGGCGGCGGCGTTCGGGATGGACAGCCTTTATCTGAAGACCGCCACATCGCCGGAAGGCCCGCCGCCGTTAGCGGCAACCCGCGTTCTCTTAAATGAGGATTACAGCGGAATGGAAACGTTGCTGGAAAGGCAGTAAACGGAAACGGCGAATCTATGCGGCTCCGGCTCTACGCATTTCAGCGGTTTCCGTTTAGTGAAAGGATGGCGTTGTCACTTGAAAGAACTGAAAATCACAAAACGTATTGCCACGGCGCTTATCTGCGCGGCGATTGCGCTGTCCTGCGCCGTCGTATCGATTCTGGCGACCGCTTCCGGGGATACTCTAACGGTAGGCGTACCGACAGACCGCTGTCCCGTCATTTACCGGGACGCGGACACGGGCGAGATTACCGGCATTGGCGCGGACTTAATGCGCGCCGCCGCGAAAGAGGCGGGATACGCGGTCACATTTAAAGCCATAGAGGAAGGCACGTTGAAAGAAGCCTTGGACAATGCGGCGTACAATGTCGTTATGCCCTTTGGCAGCGCTATCGTCAGCGCGTCGGGGCGTTCGACCGTCGTTTCGGATAATCTTACCCAGACGCCGTTTACCCTTGTCACCGAAAACAGCGGGGAACTGCCGTCATTGAATGAACTCCGGGTAGGAATGCTGCGCTCTCTAAGCGGAGCCGCCGAGACGGTTCGTCTGCTGTACCCCGGCATTAGGATTACACTGTATGACACCATGTCCGAGTGCGTGAAGGCGCTCCGCGCCGGGGAAGTGGATGCCCTTCTGCATAACTCTTATGTGTGGAGTTATATTCTGCAAAAGCCCGCCTATTCCGGTTTGTCGGTTCAACCCTCAGCCATGTTTTCCATGGATTTCCGGGCGGGCGCGCTGGACACGATTACCGGGCGGGCCGTCATTGCGCGTCTGAACGACGGCATTGCCGCGTTGACTGACACCCGCCGTCAGGCGGTGGTTCTGGACCATACCTCCCGGCGTCTGTACCGATATGACCTGTCCGATTATCTCTACGAATACGGGCTGATTCTGCTCTTGGGGACGCTCCTCTTCGTCTCCCTGCTTGTCATTTCCGTAATGAAATGGCGCGCCTTCCGGCTGGAGCATGAGAAGAAAATGCGCTATCTGATTGACCATGACCCGCTGACCGGGGCGCTCAGCCTGAAAGGGTTCCGGAAACGGGCGGAGGAGTTGTTACGCGCCCACCCGGAGATTCCCTACCTGATAAGCTATAACAATATCAAGAACTTCAAATTCATCAACGACAGCCTTGGCATGGAGGCCGGGGATGTGTTGTTGCGTTTTTGGGCCGATAAATTTATGGAAGCGCTGTCGGATATGGAAGCTATAGGGCGCATTGAGGGAGACCATTTCGTCGTTCTCCGCCGCGTGGGAGGAGATGAAAAAATGCGGCGGGATGAGGAAACCGTCTTTCATCCCGTGCGGAATTTCTTTATCGACCGCGGTCAGGAACAACGGGTTCAGATTTGCAGCGGCGTTTACATTCTGACGCAGAGGGACTATCAGCAAATAGACATAGACCATATGCTGGACTTTGCGCGGGTGGCGGAACAGCGCGTCCGGGAAACCCGCAAGGACGGCTATGAGTTTTATAACCCGGAGCAGTGGGAAAAGGGCAAGCGGGACGCGGATATAGTCGGACATCTGACGGCGGCGATTCAATCCGGTAAGATTCAGGTCTTCTATCAGCCGCAAGTAAATTATGATACGGACGAGATTACAGGCATGGAAGCCCTATGCCGCTGGAACCACGCTAAGTTAGGCTGGCTCCGCCCCTCCGAGTTCATCCCGACGCTGGAAGAGGCCGGGTTGATTTACGAGTTGGATTGCTTTGTCTGGGAGAAAGCCTGTCAGGATTTGCACAGGTGGAATGAGGCGGGAAAACGCCGCGCCATTTCCGTGAACCTTTCGCGGCGCGACATCCAGTCAAATCAGAACATCCCCGGACATTTCTATAATCTGATTCAGACTTACCATTTGGACGCGGAGCAACTCCGGATTGAGATTACCGAGACGGCCTACGCGGAGGACTCCGCTACGCTGATTGAGACTACGGAAAAACTGCGGGAATTTGGCTTTCCTGTGGAGATGGACGATTTTGGAAGCGGCTATTCCTCCCTGCATATGCTCAAGGAAGCGCCGATAGACCGCATTAAGCTGGACCTCAATTTCCTCTCCGGCGCGGGAGACCCGGAAAAAGGCCGTATCATTGTTGGCTACATGATTCAGATGGCGCATTCTCTGGGAATCAATATGATTGCCGAGGGCGTGGAAAACGCGGCTCAGGCCCGGTTCCTCCAAAGTAGAGGCTGTTCCGAAATGCAGGGCTTTTATTTCTACAAGCCTATGTCGCTTGAGGAGTTCGAGCGCATTGCGGAAAAAGCGGAATCTTCCGATAAAGCGCAATAACGTAACGAATCCCCGGCTCAAAGCAAGCAGGGGATTTGTGTCCCGTTCCCGTTTCGCGGACGGAAAGTCACGGTTACAATTCCGCGCCGCCGCATATAGTCAATGCGGTAATCGTCGTGGATTTTGCCGTTCTCCGCCAGAACGTCCTCCGTGCCGAGGCCGTTTTCCGTGATAATCAGGGGCAGGCGGTATTTTTCCCAGTAGTCGTTCAACACAATGCGAAGTCCCGTAGGGACAATCTGCGCGCCGTATTCCGTGGCTTTCAGGTTCCCATTCTTCTCGATTTTCCAGTAGCCGTAGAGGTCGTAGTCCGCCTCGTTGAATCCATCCAGCCGCTCCCCTCTGGGATGTTCCTTGTCAGGCGGGAGACAACGCGCCGTTAGTGTGCGGTAATAGTTCAGGGCGATAAAGTCTATTTTGGCGCTTTTTAGTAACTCCGCGTCGCCCGGTTCCGTGACGGGCATACGGTTCTGTTCCCGCAGAAACGCGAGATACCAGCCGGGATATTCCCCGTGACAGTGGACATCCAGACAGTAGTCCGTCTTGAAGCGATTGTTCTGAATCGCCGCCCGCACGTCCTCCGGCTTGTCGCTGTACGGATAGGTGACGGTAGAGGACACCGCGCAGCCGATTCTTCGCCCTCCGCAATCTCATGGCATAGATTCACCGCCTTGGCGTGGGCAAGGAACATATGATAGTCCATTTGCGCCCGGATTTTCTCCCGTTTCACCGGGGCAGGCTCCCGCAGGTTCATGCGTTCGTCAACGCGAATCATCAGATTCCGCTCGTTGCGGACTTGCCAATCCTTGAGGCGGTCTCCGAAGGCGCGGAAGCAGGTTTCGGCGTACCGGGCGAACGCGTCCGCACAGCGGCGCTCGGCCCAGCCGTTGTATTTTTCGACCAGCTCCCACGGCAAGTCGAAGTGATAGAGCGTCACAAACGGGCGGATTCCCTTTTTCAGAAGGCGTCCAATCACTCCCCCGCCAATTCGGGAATCTCTCTGGACAGGAGGCGGTTCAACTCTTTCCGGAGCGCTTCCGCAGGTTTGAGGGGAATTCGTATTTGGGAAGTTGGATATAAAAAACACGTACCGCCCCTGTTCGGGCTTATGCCCCTGCCGCCGAATGTTTTTCAACAGAGCGGTCTTGCCAAGCTGACGGCCTCCGTAGACGTAGAACGCGTTCCCATCAATACTAAGCGCCTGCTGCGCGGCCATACGGCCATAGAACATCTCCGGGGGCACGTCTCCGGCGGCGTACATCCGCCGGGCGGAGAAAGGAGCCGCGAGTTGAGAGAGGTAGGGGAGGAGGAGCGAGTAGCGGCT
>JAFSOM010000193.1 GCA_017447005.1 Oscillibacter sp. | reverse complement strand
TAGAGCGTCTTGGGAAACGCGGTCGTCTGCAAGTGACGCAGTACCATGGCGAACATTTTGTTTATCTCAATCTGGTTGTTAATCAGATTGGTTATCAAAGCGCGTCCGTGGTACTGGTTCTTTTGCCGACGCCAGTTGCCCCACGCAATGGGGTACAGGGAAAGCCCCGTGTCGATGTCCTCATAAATCACGGCGTCCCGCGTGGCCTTGGTCACACGGACGGTTCCGCCCTTCTTCTCGTACATCAGGACATAGAGGGCTTTTCCGTTGCCGCTCTCGTCGTCCTCCTCAATCTCCAGCTTCCCGCCGACGCCCGGAAAGTTTTCCGTTTCGGTGTCGGACAGGACGCTCTCCGGCTCCGACTTCCTGCGCCGTTGCGCCTCGGCTTTGAGATTGGCGACGGTGTCGCGACCCACAATTAAAATATACGGCTGATTCTCAACCGTCCGGTCGTTCGGATTGCCAAACATGACGTTGATACCGTCCACAAGCTCCATTTTGATTTCGCCCTCGTACATGCCCTCGTACTCGAAGGCGCCGCCGTAGGGTTTGGCGTCGGGGTCGAACCAGAAATGGGCGCAGTAGTCGCCGGAAATCGCGCCGTCGTAAAGGGCGTCCCGGACGCGGTAGTCAAACTTCAGCTTTTCCAGCAGATTGGTCAAGGCGGCGTTTGCGAACTCCGCCGCGTCCTTATCGTCGGCGGGGTCGTGTCCGTACTGCGCCAGCACGGGATTCGCGGCGGAATGCGCCAGCGGCTCCACGCGGATTGTCGTCGCGGAACTGGTCAGCGACGCGATAAACAGGCTTGCGACGCGCTCCAATATATTAAAGGTAGGTTTCGGCAGTCGCCGCATGGCGGGAGTATGGGGTAAATTAAGCCACTGATTCCCGGCGAAAAACTCGGTGTTGGTCTCCACCGTGTCGTACTGGTCGGGCGACAGGGAACGGTTGTAGCTGACGCCGTTTTCGTACAGTCTCCATGCCCGGGTGATATGTTCGCTCATCCGCTACCCCCCGTTCCGTAAGCCTCCTCCGGCGAATAATGCATTAAGTCGCTCCACGCGATTGCCTCCTCATTGGCTTTTTCCCGCGCCTCCTTGGCCCGTTTCGCCGCGTCGGGCGTTTCGTCGGGCGGGAAACCCGTCAGAACCTTGCGGATTTGCGCGTTTTCGGCCCATTCCCGGCGTTCCAGCAACAGGCAAATCACGACAGCGATTAGAATATCCCCGAAAACGACGGCTCCGAATATGGCGCGTAGCGTCCAAATCATTTGCACTGCGCTACACCTCGCTCAACGGGCATTCTCCCGGACAGGGTCCGTGAGGGTTTCCTTTATTATCGAAGTCCCCGCGCACATACCACCCGGCGCAGAATCCCGCGATGACAGCAAAAAAGCCGATTACAAAGCAAAAATCCAACGTTACCAACCTTACCATCCCTCCAAACCGTACTCCAACAGATTTTCCCGGGCCTCGGCCTCCTCGCGGATAGCGCGGCGTTCGGCGTCGGACAGCGCGACGGGCACGGGTACGTTCGCTAGGTAGTTCAGGGCCTGACTGCTACTATCCACCATATCGTCATGCGCCCCGGCGGGGAAGGCCGTCCACTGGTTGAGATACTCCTCCAGCCATGTCGCGTGACGCGGCAGGAATACGTGGCCGCTCTCAATGACGGGCGAAACAGCCTGAACGCGGGATTCCTTCCCTCCCGCCGGGTCGACAGGAACGCAGTACATCTCCTTGCGCAACGTGTCGATTATCGCGGAACCGTTGGCCTTGTCCTCAATTAAGACGGCCCTTGCCTTGGGATACCGGGCTTTCGTCTCCCGGATTGCCTTCAGGGTCTCCGTAAAGGTCAGATGACGGTTCGCGCAGTCCAACAGATAATAGTCCATGTCGCGCTTGCCCCAGACGGTTATCGCCACAAAGTCGTTATTCTCGCCGCCCTTGAAAGCCGCGTCCACGCTCAGGTACTGTACGGGCAGTTCCGGCGCGGCGTCGTAGTATTGCCACCATTCGCGTTTGACGATATTGCCCTCTTCCGCCCTCGGGCGGCACATGTACAAGGCCATCCACGCCCGTTGACCGCCGGACGGGTCTTTCAGATAGGCGTCGCGGAATTGCGCCAGCCATTTGTCGCCCTTGCCCAGTTCGGGGCACAGGGCCGCGCCAGCCGGACGGCCTAACGGGTCGGGTTCGTCGGGCGTCGGCTCGGCCTCCACGGGCAGCCGGATTAGCCGGACATTGGTTTCGGTACGGAGAATCCGCGCCGCCAAATCGTCCTCGTGCCACGGCGTCATGATGACGATAACTTTCGCCTTGGCCTGTAAGCGCGATTTGAACGAGTTCACCCACTCGCCCCAGAGCTTTTCCCGGTAGGCGGGACTGTCGGCCTCCTCGCGGTTCTTGACCGGGTCGTCGATAATCAATAAGTCGGCGGGGTTTCCCGTGACGCCCGCCCGGATTCCGACGCTTAACAGCCGTCCGCGCCTTCCGGCGATTTCAAAGAGGGCGGCGCGGTTCAGGCCCAGCTCCAAACCCGCAAGGGCTTTCCCCCACACCGTGATTTTCTCTCGGTTGCGTCGGGCGAACCGTTCTGCACTGTCGTCGTTGTAGGAACCCAGTATAATGCGCGTGTCCGGCTTTTTGAGCAGTATCCAGCTTGGCAGGGTTTCCGTGACGGTCATGGACTTTCCGTGTTGCGGCGGCGTTTCGAGAATCAGGATGTCGTAGGCGTTCCCGGTGTCGGCCTCCAGAAACGCTTGAACCTCCCGGGCCAGATAATCCGAAAAGCGCGTGGGAATCCATGCCGGGCCGTGGACAAGCGACAGATACGCCCGGTAATCGCGTCGGGCCAGCTCCCGCCGGATGAGTTCGGCCCGAATCCGGTTCGCGGCGTCGCGGCGTTCTCCGTCCGACGGTTCGCGCTTGACGGCGTCACGGGCCACGGGCTTTCCCTCCCTCCAGACGCTTCAGCCAGTCCCACAGTTGCGCGTCGGTGTAGGCGGACAAATCCTCGTCCGGCTCCGGTATCGTGACGGCGTCCGCTTTGGCCTCGGCTTTGGCGTTATCAGCGGTGAAGTCAATCAATTTCAATATGTCCGCCGCTTTCGCCTTGTCCGGCGCGTTCAGGAAGGATAAGAGCGCGTCGGCAATCTCTTTCGCCGTCTCCGGCTCTTCCAGTTTCTCGCGGAGAATCTTCCGCACATCGGCGCGTTTTTTACGCGGCATACCATCCCTCCCCGTACCTTTTCGCCCCCGATTGTACCTGTCCGAAGTCCGCAAAGGGACGCTTTGGAACGTCACGGAACGCGGACGGGGCCGGACGGCGCCGGAAAGAGAAGTCCGGGGGATTGCCCGCCCCCGGGAAAGCCTTCCCGACGCCCTCACGCCCCTATCATAGCGCCTTTTGGCAGGTCAAAACCGCCAACTTTTCGATTGGCTCTTGACAAAAAAAGAATCCCCGTTCCGCACGGGAACGGGAACGGGGCTATATCCAGTACAGTTTCCGGGCGACGGAAAGAATAAACGCGCTTGTCCAGCGTTGGGCGGTACGCTCGGACACGTGGCAGTCCAGCGCGGCCCCGGCGACGGTGCGCCCGTCGGTCATCAGCGTCTGACGAACCAGCCGGACGCGCCATTGTCCGTCGGGCAGACGTTCGGCGCGGCGCAGGGCGTCCCGGACGGCCTCGTACTCGCGTTGGCGTTGCGGCGGGAGCGTCCCGGCGTCCGCCGCCGCGCTCATGCCCGGGTACGCCCGGATAACCTCCCGCACGCGCCGCCATATCTCCGCCCTCTTACTCTTACGCATACCGTCACCTTCCCGCGCTTTTTCACATAGCATAGCATATTTTCCACGGACTTTCCACAATGTTTCCACGTTTCCACGGAGTTTCCACGCGGTTTTCCACATTCATTGGCAAAAAATCCGCTCAACCCCTCCCCCGCGCTTGATGGATAGATGGATTTATTCCTCAGTGATTTATTTTAAAAAGGTATTGATTCCTTTAGTATTTGATTATGGCTGGTTTTCCGTGAACGGATACGCCGCGAACGGATTCACCGCGAACGGATTCACCGCGAACGGATTCACCGTGAACGGAAAACCCGTTCACGGTAAAATTCCGCAGATTTTTGAACAAAAAGCCCCCGGACGGCGTTACCGTCCGGGGTTTCATGGACTATTTCAGGTCTTTTCGCGCTCTTGCCTCATAATACTGCTCTATAGTGAGCGGCGCATTGTAGAGCGCGGCTAATGTGTACGCTCTGATGTTCCGGATTTCCGAAGTCGTCTTTCTCAGGCATTCCAGCGCGTACAGAATATGCTCCCTGTTCAGCGTGAGGAACCGCGCTTTCGCGTCTTGGCCGGGAATTTCGTTTCCGTTTACCCGGATAGGCGAATTTCCCGCGCAGGTTTCCGCTATCATCTCCACGAATTTGGCGATGTCGTCAATGTCCTCTCCGTGTTCGTCCCATAATAAATCGAACTCCACGTTTTCCCTGATTTTGCGTCGGTACTCATTCAGGGCTTTCGCGTCCAGTTCCGCCATATTCGGGCGCGTTGGCAAAGGAAGGACTTCCGTTTCTCGTTGAGAGACTTCCATTGACGGAGTCGAGGCTTCCGTTTCTTCCGGCTTGTCCGCGTCCGCTTCCGTCAATCGCGGGATTTCGTAGATGATGTAATCTATCCGCTTCCATCTTCCTAATTTTCCGCGCCGCTGACGCCGGACGACATAGCCGTTTTTCTCCAATTCGAGAACCATACCCCTAACCGCGCTGTATGATTCCGGGCAGATAGCGGCTAGCCCTCTGATAGAGAAATTCCAGTCGTTAGGTAAGGAAAGCATTTTAGTGAGCATCCCCACCCCTTGCGTCGATAATCTCATGTCACGGATACAATCATTACTGACCACCGTGAAGTTTTTATCGTGTTTCGCCCTTTCTATCATAGCAAGACCGCCTTTCGGTCAACAAAAACGCCGTTGACATTCTCCCCGGCGCGTGGTATTATACGGCGTGAAGGATGTTGTTTTCATCGCTCCTCCTTTGTTGTCGCCCCGGACGGTTTTTTTGGGCATTCCGTCCGGGGCTTATTGCGTCCGTCAGGCCGTCCGGATTTGATAGCGGCCCTCGCCATACGGCATGGAATCGCCGTCCGTCTCCGTTCCGGATTCCTCCGGCGCGTCGGCGTCGCTTTGCCGCTGACGGCTGTCGGCGTCGCCCGTCTCCGTGTCGGCGTCGGATTCCGCGTCGGCGTCCGTGCGGTTGGCGTCCACCTGCCGCCGGTTCTCGTCGAACCGCCGCCGGTTCTCGTCGGGCGGGGCGACGCGTATCTTGACCGGCTCCCCGCCGAATCCGACGACATAACGCCCGTCGTCGTCGGACGCGTCCGGGGCGGCTTTGACGCGCTTCGGCTTGGCCATCAGGCGAAAGAGGACTTGTCCGCCGACGTTGCACGTCACGAACACCCCCACGCCGTACATCAGCCCGTACCACAGTTGATGCCATTCCATAGAACATCATCCTTTCCTCGTTCGCGTCGCGCCCTCCCAAGGGAAACGCGACATCGTTTCCATACGGCATTGCGCGTCCGCGCCCGGCCCGCACGGGATTTCCCGCACGGATACCGCCCGGGCCGCGCCGTACTTCTCCGCCGCCATACAGAGACTTTCCTTGAGGCCCTGCGCCATATAGCCGGGGGCCTCCACGCTTACCGTCGCTTCCAGCATGGCTATTCCGCCTCCTCCGCCAGCAGTTCGCGGAACACGCGCCGCATGGCCTCTTCGCTGGGAAGTCGCGGGAACGGCATCCAGTGCGTGACCGTCCGCAACGGGAAGTTTCCGTTCGGCTCCAGAAAGTCCCGTCCGTCCCAGTAGGCGTAGCGGCATTTGGCGTTCTCGTGCCAGTCGACACGCGAGCCTATCGGCGTGTAATGCCCCTGCGCCACGATTACATAACCCACCTTCGGCGGGAGTTTGTCCGTAACCTCCCGCCAGCGCTCCGTGCGTTCCAGTCCGTTTAACATTGCGCCTTGACTCCTTTCCGTCTCCGCTTCCGCGTCCGCTTGTGCGCCAGCTCCGCCTTGTCCGCCAGCGTCCGCAACGCCCCCGCCACCAGCGCGCACAGCTCCGCCAACGCCGTTTCCGCGTCCGTCTCCGTCAGCAAATCCGCCATAGCGCGCATTTCCTCCGGCGTCAGGTCATGGGCCATAGAGCGCGCCGTCTCCGCCGCGTCCATGTCCATGAGCGCGTGACAGTCCACAACGTACTGCCGCGCAAAGTATCCCAACAGCTCGCGCAACCGCTTTTCGTCGTGCATGACAACTCCCCCTTTCGATTACCAGCGGACAATGCCCTGTTCCAGCTCCGCTTCCTCCTGTTCCGCCTGTTCGTCGGCCAGTTCCGCCAACGCTTTCGCCACGTCGTCCTCGCCCATCTCCAGCAGAACGCCCGACATGCCGCGCATTTCCTCCGGCGTCCAAAACACGGAAATCCACTCGGCGATTTCCGACGCGTCCATTTGCTTCGATACGCGGGCATGACGGATTCCCAGCCGCAGATTGTCCGTCAACGCTTCCCGCGCTTTCTCCCATTCCTCCGTCGACATGTCCCACGCGTCCTTCGGCGTCAATTCGTATGCAAAAATCATGACAACTCCCCCTTTTGATTACTCATGGATTTCGGGCGACTCAATCAGGTTCCCCGGCTTCCATTCGTCGTCTTCGCAAGGCGGCATGATGTTTTCGTCGTCGTAATCACAGCGTTCCTTCTCGAAATCCCAATGCCAACAGAGCATACAGTCCTTAGCCATGACAACGCCCCCTCAATTACTCCCCGCGTGCGCGGGTCAGAATGTCCCGGATTTCCGCGTAACGCATGCCGGCTTCAATCAGCACGGCGATTTGTCCGCTCACCCGCTCCACCGCTTCCAGTTCGCCGGAAGTCAGATAGTCCGCGGCGTTGGACTTCGGCCCGGCCCCGCGCTCCTTGCGGACTTGCGCCGCCGTCAGGCCCGTGACGACCTTGTAGGCCAAATCCGTGTAGATTTTGTAGTACCGGAACTTGTGCGGCGTGTCCGACAGGCAGTCGTGAATCGCGTCGGTCAGCGTCCGCCGCGCCGGGAGGCCCTTCGCCCGGTTGACCTCCCGCTTGGTCAACTCCGCCTTCATCCGTTGGAACTCCTTCACGAGACGTTTCTTGAACTCGCGCACTTGCGGCGTGTTCCGCAGGTACGCCAGTATCAGCATGGCCTGTCCTTCCGTCAGGTGCCATATCTTTTCAAACTTCGTTCCACGCGCTCCCGGTTCCTTCACTGCCCGCATTTCAAATGCGACAAGTCCGAACTCCTCAAGGTCAGATTTGTACCTTGCGCACATCTGTTGCACGGCGTGATGCTGTACCCCGGCGCACTCCGCAATGACCGCCGATGTCGTGAACGGCGTCGCCCGTACCTTCGGCGGGTCAATGAATACCATCACCGTCGTTTTCGCTTCCATTGTCCTCAACTCCTTTCGCGTCCTCCGGCCCGAACCGCTCCGCTATCCACTTCTCCAGTAACGCCCGGTAGATGTAGCACACGGGCGATTTGTCCGTCAGGACGCAGTCCCCGAACGGAAAGACGCGTTGCGCAAGGCCTTCGCGCAGCGTCTCGCGGGAAGTGCGCATCCCCACTTCCCGCAGACGCGCCACCGCTTCCTCCGTCGTCATCAGGCTCTTGTTTTTTCCCGTTTCCCCCTCCCCCTTTCCTCACTTCACCTTGACGGGCTTGTAACGCGTCGCGGTCACGGTGTAACTCTCCGCAATGCGGTACTCGTCTCCGACATGGACGCCCAAATCCTCCAACGCTGAAAGCGCGTCTTTCAGCGTCGCATACTGATGAACCATCG
>JAFSOM010000192.1 GCA_017447005.1 Oscillibacter sp. | reverse complement strand
GCGTGTCCCTGTCGGCTGTCGCGGGCGACCCGGACGGCGACATGGTTTCCTACCGCTGGTGGCAGTACGCCGAGGCCGACGCCTACGCGGGAAGCCGTGACGGAAGCGTCAGAATTGCCCATACGGACGGCGACCCGGCGAAAGTCACTGTGACCGTTCCTGACGACGCCGCGTCCGGCGATACGATTCATGTTGTGCTCTCCGTTTCCGATAATGGAGAACATTCCCTGACCGCTTATCAGAGGGCTGTTATCACGGTTGGATAAGTCAAACGCCACTTCCATGCAATCTCTTTCGCGTTGCCGTCGTTTCCGGTGCAGGCGATTTTTGTGTCGCGTATATTCTCAAGCGCGCCGTTCTGGTCATGGTAGACGCGACCGTCGTTTCAAAATTTGAAGCAGCGAACGCCTGAGAATCCCGATTTCCTACTGTTCCTTCCCGTGCGTTGTCGGCCTTGTTTTCGCTGAACGCGGCGGGAGTTGCGGAAAACGCCCGAAAGCCGGTATCGTCAGCAATCGGGC
This sequence comes from Oscillibacter sp., assembly GCA_017447005.1. Classification (GTDB taxonomy): domain Bacteria; phylum Bacillota; class Clostridia; order Oscillospirales; family Oscillospiraceae; genus Oscillibacter. The sequence goes on along the minus strand of JAFSOM010000192.1, from coordinate 4,377 downwards.
GTTTTCCATGTTTTCAGATTGTTTCCGTAGCCATCATCCGCCCGGACATTCCGCAACGCATTATTTGCGCTTGCGGTTGAAGTTCGTCAGACATCCCGCCTGTACGATTTCCCGCTCGTTCTCCGTCATGTTCTTGATATACAGCGCGATTTCCGTCGCCTTGCCGTCTTTCACGACATACGCCGCGATATAATTTTGGCGAAAATCCGCCGCGGGTACAGCCGTCAATCATAGCGGCCTCGTCAATCGCCTTGGCGTGTTATTGAAAAAGCCCTTGGCAATCTGGAAGGATACCGACGCGCCGCCGGAATAGCGGAGAATCAGCGAGAGAGCCTTCCGTCAGTCCCACGGCTTTCAGGATAAAGCGGACTGCGACCATGCAACAGGCCCCAGTATCATCGCCATATTCATATACGGCTTGCGCATGCGGAAACGTAAACGGGAGAAACAGCAGGCCACGCTAAACAGGTTGAATCGCGCGACATGAATTTCATAACGCGAAAAAGTCTCTTAAATTCGCTCTCCGTGCGGATTTAAGAGGCTTTTTCGTAGCGCGGATTATTTCCATTTCAGAAAGGACACGCTCCAAAACGGAATTAAAACTTGTTGATTTCCCGTGTTATAAACAGCGTCAGCAGGAAATTCGCGGAAACGGCGGAAGCGTGGTTCTGATGGGGCACAGCGGCGGCACGCTCATGAGCGCATATCAGGCGTTAGCGGAGAAGGGGCCGACGGTTTTTCAGGGGCCGGAAAAGCTCTATCCCTATCGCAGAAAAGACGTTTTGCCTCTGGCGGACGGGCGCGGCGCCGGACAGTATGTCATCATTGAGACGGATACCGCTTTTCAGGTCAGCCGTTTTGCCCGTTCCTATGAAGTGACGATGGCGGCGGGCGTGACGCGAACCGGAACCATTACGACGGAATCCGTTATCATTACCCCTTCGACGGCGGAAGTCTGCAATTATGAGGAAGTGACGTACACCGGATACGCCCCGAATACCGGAGAGGCGCGGCCCCCGGAGCGCTGCAACTGCGCGAAAGAAGGAACGTTCGCAATCGCCGGAATCGACGGCTGCGAACTGCATACGATTGAAAGCGGGACGGCGTTCCGCGCTGCGGACTGTTTCGAGGAGACCAATGGGCAATACCGGGATTTTGATTTGCCCTGCGCGCTCTACGTCCCGGACGACTACGACCCGGCGCAGTCCTACGCGCTGATTCCGCGCCTTCACGACGCAGGCTCTATGAGTTCCAATCCCATGCTGACGTTGAACGAATCGCAGGCGGCCTCGAATTACGCCTCCGACTGGTTTCAGCAGTTGGCGAAAGAGCGGGGCTTGGCGGCGCGATTATCGTCTGTCCGGCAATTGCGGAGTCTTTCCCTATGGATGATGAACATCCGAACTATGAACCGCGCATTTCCCGCGATAACTGGACGTTAAGCTGCGCGGCCTCGCCGTATGGGAACTGCTCGCCGAACTCACGCAGACGTATTCCATCGACCCGAACCGGATTTACGGGAGCGGGCAGTCCATGGGCGGCGCGGCGGCTGGCAGCGCGCCCCCTCATTCGCGGCGGCCCGCGGCGGACTGGAGGCCATACATTATGGGAACATCCCGTCAGAATGCGGCGGGATGTTCCCTCAAACGGAAACTCAATGCCGGATTCGCTTATCCGTTTTATGTGAAATCCATATCCCAACTTCCTGAATCACCTGTACGATAATCACCGTCAGGAACACACAGCACCATGTCACGTCCGGGTTGAAACGCTGGTGTCCGTAGCTGACGGCAATTTGTCCGAGACCTGTCCCGCCTATCGTGGCGGACATCGCCGAGTAGCCTAAAATTGTCACCATGGAGATAACCGCCCCCGTAATCAGGGCGGGCTTGGCTTCCGGGAGCAAAACCTTCCAGACAATCTGCGCGTTACTGCTTCCCATCGACTGCGCCGCCTCAATCACCCCCGCGTCCACTTCCTTCAAGGCGCTCTCCGCCATACGCGCCACATAGGGCGACGCGGCAATCACCAGCATAACAATCATGGCCCGGTTGCCGAGACTGACGCCCACGACGAGTTTCGCTACCGGCAACATCGCCACCATCAGGATAATAAAGGGAACGCTTCTGAAAAAATTGACGACCAGTCCGAGCAGTCGATTCAACAGGGGAAGGGGATAAATGCCTTCCCTGTCCGTAATATTCAGCACGACGCCCAGAGGCAGTCCGATTGCATAGGAAATCAGCGAGGATAAAATCGTCATGTAGATAGTCTCCCAGATTCCGCGCTGTATGATTCCGTTCGCCCATAGCTTTTGAAACATATCGGAAAACACCGCTCAAACCTCCTCCCGCCACTTGACCGGACTGTTTTTCAGCCATTCGATAATTTTTCCGGCCTCCCGTTCGTCGTCGGGAAGTTCAATCATCATCTGTCCGTAAACGGCGCCGCACAGTTTCCGCGTATCCGCAAAGAGGATGTTGACGGGCATCTGACAGGCCAGAATCATCGACGAAAGAATCGGCGCCTGAGAGGATTCGGAATCGAACGTCAGGCGCAGTCGACGCCCCTTTCCGCCGCCGGACAGTTCCTGTTCGCCGGATAAAATCAATTCCTTTCCGATTTCCGAGCGGGGATTCGTAAACACTTCGCTGACGTTGCCTTCTTCCGCCACATGACTGCGGTCAAGCACGGCTACTTTATCGCATATCCGCTCAATGACTTTCATTTCGTGCGTGATAACGACCATCGTGACGCCGAGCGTTTGTTGAATCCGCTTTAGCAGTTCCAGAATGGACGCGGTGGTATTCGGGTCAAGGGCGGAGGTGGCCTCGTCGCAGAGCAGATATTTCGGACGCGTCGCCAAGGCCCGCGCAATGGCGACGCGCTGTTTCTGTCCGCCGGAAAGCTGCGAGGGATAGGACAAGGCGCGGTCGGACAGTCCCACAAGTTCGAGCAGTTCCATAGCCCGCGCTTCGGCGTCCTTGCGCCCGACGCCGGAAATTTCCAGCGGAAACGTCACGTTTTTGAGGGCCGAGCGCTGTTCCAGAAGGTTAAAGCTCTGAAAAATCATCCCGATGGAACGGCGCAGACGCAAGAGGCGCTTTCCCGTAAACTGCGTGATGTCCTGTCCGTCAATGAGAACCTGTCCGCCCGTCGGCTTTTCCAGCAGGTTGATACAGCGTACCAGCGTACTTTTCCCGGCGCCGGACAAGCCGATAATCCCGTATATTTCGCCGTCGTGAACCGTCAGGTTGACCCCGTCCAGCGCGACAATGCTTTTGCCCGCCGCCGTATACGTTTTTTTCAGTTCCCTTAGTTCAATCATAAACTTTCTCTCCCGCCGGAAATCAGCCGGGGAAGTCGGAAACTCCCCGGCTGTCGAAAGGCTTCATTCTACGGGAACGATTCCCGCTCCGGTCTGTTCGTTGTAGGTCTCTACCGCGCCGTCACGCAAAGCATTCACAAGCGCCTGAATCTGCGGCCTGTCCTCGTCACCGCGCCGAACCGCGATGATATTGGCGTAAGTCTGCGCGGCGTCTCCGGACGCGTCCTCAATGGCAAGGGCGTCGGTAGTCTTGAATCCCGCGCCCAGCGCGTAGTTATAGTTGATAACCGCAATCGTTCCGTCGTCGCTGTTGCGCAACAGGGACGGAACCGCGTCAGCCTGTACGGCGCGGATGTCGTAGCCGTGCGCGTCGGCGATGTCCAGCACGCTCACGCCGGTTTCCACCGACGCGCCGTCGGGCAGGTCAATCAATCCTTCCTGACCGAGCAGGAGTAACGCCCGCGTCTGGTTGGAGTCGTCGTCCGGGACAATCACGACCGCGCCTTCCGAAAGGTCTTGCAACGCGGCGACGCTGTAACTGTAAATCCCGAAAGGCTCATAGTGAATCCGTCCGGCGGAGACAAGGTCCGTACCGTTCGCGGCGTTGAAACTGAGCAAATACGGCGTATGCTGAAAATAATTCGCGTCCAGTTCGCCGTCCTGAAGCGCGGTATTCGGCAAAACGTAATCGTCATAAATCACGATGTCGAGGTCGATTCCCTTGTCGCTCAAAGCGGGCCGGACAATTTCCAGCAGTTCGGCGTGCGGCGTGGAGCTTGCGCCGACGCGTAACGTGACCGGTTCCGCGCTCTCGGCGGACGCGCCCGGCGTCCCGCCCTCTATGACCAGACTTTCTTCGTACTCTAACCCATAGGTATCCGCGAGCGTGGCCTCATAGTCCTGATGGAAGAAGTTTTCGGCGCCCAGCGACTGAATCTCTTCGTTGAGCCAGTCCAGAAGCGTGGAATTGCCCTTGGAGACCGCCGGGGCGATGGTGTCCTGACTTCCCAGCGTGGGAATGCCGACCGTATAGCCGGGATTTTGAAGCG
>JAFSOM010000018.1 GCA_017447005.1 Oscillibacter sp. | reverse complement strand
GAGAGCGCTGTTCCTCGTACATATCGTGAATCATCCGCACAACACGCGCTTCGGTCTCGTTGATACTGAAAACCATCGTTTCCGGGTTGTAGTCATAGCCGAACGGAATCCTGCCGCTGTTCCCAATGCCGTTACTGGCTCTCGAAATCATGGTAGCGGTGACGCGTCAGGTGGGTAAAGACGCCGCTACGGATTTGCGACATCATCTCCTGATACTTTGGACAGTTCGTATTTTTGCCGGAGTAGCCCGCGCCAAGCGGCGCGGCTATTGCTTTAGCCGAGCCAAGGCTGACGAGCTTTACCGGGGAGCCAAGAGCAAACTCGCGCCGGTTCACAAGTCCGATGTCGCCCGAACTCTGGTGAAGGAAGCGGTAGTCCAGCTTAACGCCGTCTCCCGCACGGTGGAGACGTACCGTTCTGAAATGAGCCGTCTGGAATCCCAACTGCCCGAATACGAAACCGTCATGGGACTGTACGGCGCGGGAGACTCCACAGGGCCGCAACTGATAGCTGAGATTAGCGACATCCGCCGATTCGCCCGTCAGAAGTCGCTGGTTTCCTTCGCGGGCGCGAACCCAGTAAGGAACGAGTCCGGCGACAGCAAGCCGAAAAGCGCCAAAGCCTCCAAACGAGGCTCGCCCTACCTTTGCAAAACGCTCTTCATCATCATGACTGTCCTCCTTTAAAGCAAGCCCGTCGATAACCCGGTCTATCAGTTCCTTGACAAAAAGCGCTCCGAGGGAAAGCCTTATTACGTTTATATGACAGCCGGAAGCGCAAAGTTTCTCCGAATCTACTACGGCAAAGCGCGCGATTGCCTTCAAGAAAAACGACTTTGGAATAAGGAAACTGTCAATCCGGTCAAACCCTGTTGACAGGGGGTGTTTTACAACCCGGTGTTGGAGGTATGCCCGTCGTTGTTCGGAACGTACTCGCCCGTCGCGGTTGTGATACGGAACATCACGCCGGAGAGCGGTCTTTGCGTCAAAAGGAAAAGGGATACTCCGGCGCAATGTTTCCGTGGGAAAGCGCATGGATTGAGGACGGCGACGTGACGCCCCTTTATGCGGGCGCGGATGTGGTGACTGGAAAGCCGACCGTGGTATGGTCAGGAATCATTGAACAGCACATCACGGCGGATGTGGCCTACGGCGTGTGGCAGTACGTCCAGACCACAGGCGATTGGGAGTTTATGGAGCGGTACGGTTATGAAATGATTCTGGAAGCCGCCCGGTTCTGGAGCAGTCGTCTGGAGTGGTCTGACGAGGACCGGCATTATCACATTAACGACGTAATCGGAGCCGACGAGTACAAGGAATATTGCAACGACAATTCGCTTACCAATTATCTGGTCAAATGGAATTTGGAAACGGCGTTGAAATGTTGCGCCGAACAAACGGTTCCGGAACGCTTCCGGGAGAAATTGGAATTGGAACGCTTCATTCCTCGCAGTTGGATAAAGGAAAGGAAACGATAGCGGACGCCCGCATGACAAGCGGCCATCTTCGCCGGGCTGGAAAAGCGCTCTCGGATTATATGGAGTAAACCTTTCAGGTTACGCCGGGAACGCGTCGGCGTCTGTTCCGCAAGTCCGGATTCGTCCGCAAGCCTTCCGGGACTTGGACGCGGGACAGGACGCGGAGCGCGAAGTCTTCAAAAAACGGAAGACATAGCGAGAAAGCCGGGCGCAATCCTTTCACGCGCCGCCGAATATATGTTCCGCGAAATACGGAAACTGTTTTTGCCACCAGTTCCAGTCGTGATTGACATCAAACCCCCAGTAATCGGCCCAATGCGGAATGTTTTTCGCCGTCAGAACCGCGTCAAGCTCCCGCGTGCCGTAGAGCAAATCCTCCTCCCACGCGCCCTGTCCGACGCAGAGGATAATTGTACTTTCCCGGTAAAGTTTCATCCACGGGTGATTGTCCGGCATGTTCGGGAGAAAGTGCACGGGGGAGTTTTCGTAAATCAGGTCGTCCATGTAGTCGTGAAAGAAATATTGCGCGTTGAACAGGCCGCTCATGGACAGGAGCGTGTCGAACAAGTCCGGGCGGCGGAAGAAAAAGTTTCCGGCGTGCACGCCGCCCATACTGCACCCGCAAACCATCGCTTTTTTCCCATCCCGCGCAAACCGGGGCAGCAACTCCTCCGTGACGTAACGGAACCAGCGTTCCTGCAATTCGATTCTGGCGCGGGGGTCGCCGCTCTCGTATGACCATGTTTCCGCGTCAATGCCGTCCGGACAGACGATTTGCATACATCCGGCGTCAATCCACGGGCGGACGGTTTCCACCATACCGAAGTTGTTGAAGTCGTAAAAGCGCCCGTTCTGCGGCGGGAACGCAAGACACAGTTTCTCCGCCGACGCTTCCCCGAAAACCGCGTATTCCATCTCGCGGCCCAAGTTATGACTATATGACTTTTCCCAAGATTCCCGCATGGTCAGTCCTCTCTTTCTCTATGGATGAACGCGATAAACTCCCGGACTTCCTCCTCGCTGTAGGCGTGGGCGGTGTACATCTGACAGCCCATCGTGGCCCACATCAGCGGCGGCATACGCTCGCACATGACGATTTTGTTTCCGTAACGCTCTAAAATTTCCTCATGCGTATGGAAGTAGTTGTGCCAGTCCTTACGGCTCGCGTAGACGCACCAGTGATGGTCGCCGCTG
>JAFSOM010000191.1 GCA_017447005.1 Oscillibacter sp. | reverse complement strand
CGCAAAGGAAATGACGCCTCCGCTGACCGGAAGTCCCGCAAGCGGAGAGCGGTCAAGGAAAAGATTGGCGATTCCCACGAAGAACAGCGCCGCCAGAATCCAGCGTACCCGCCGGAGCGCCTCCCGGACGGACAAATCCGCCGCGAAAAAGCCCGCAATCCAGTACAGCGACATGCCCAGCAGTCCCGACAGCGCGTAGCGGGGAAAAGACGCCGTCAGCGCGAGATACCACAGCGTCAGGAGCAGTTTCCAGAGCGGATGAACGCGGTGCGGAAAGCTGTCCCCCGCCGACAGCGCGTCAAGGCGGTGGACTTCCCGGAGCGCGTCGTCAAGCCCGCTCACGGATTCGCGCCTTCCGTCCCGCGCCGTCTGTGCCGGAACGCCCGCAGAGCGTACCCGGCGGCGAGGCATACGGCGATAACAATCGCGCCGCCCGTCAAGCCGCTGACCGTGGTTCCAAGCGCCGATTCCGAATTTGGAAAGGCGTAATCCGGCAGAAACGCCGTCGCGCTTTGAATCCGTTCCGCCACAGCCGCCGCGTTTCCGACCGCTTCCAGTTCCGTCGAACCCGTCAGACGCTCCACGCTCCATTCCAAGCCGTCCGGGAAGGCCGACGCCAGCAAAGATAATCCGCCCGCCGTCACGACCGCCGCCGCCAACAGCGCCCCTAACGCGCCTTTCCGGGACAACCGCCCCCGGCTTTCCGACGCCGTCCCGCTTTCCGCGCCCGTCCAGAGAAGTTCGGGCCGCGCCTCATAGACGAATATCAGCACGGCGGCGGTAATGGCGCCCTCCGCCAGTCCAATGGCGAGGTGAATGGGCGGCATGAACGCCAGAAAGACCGCGAACGGCAGTTCCGTCACGCCGGAAAGCGCGGTTTCCAGCGTCACGGAGAACGCGCCCAACTGTAATGAAAGGACGCTTCCCAGTACGGACGCCGCAACGATTCGTTTCCGCGTAAGGCCGCGCCGCGTGAACATGGGCCAGACGACAAGCCCTCCGACAAAACAGCCGTAGGCCGCCATATTCCAGACATTGCACCCCAGCGCCAGCAGTCCGCCGTCGGCGAATGCCAGACACTGTATCAGCAGAATCGCAATCATCGTCAGGAACGCCGCGCAAGGCCCCAGCATGGCCGACAACAGCATACCGCCGCACAAGTGACCGGAAGAACCCGTGCCGGGAATGGTAAAGTTAATCATCTGCGCGGCGAAGACGAACGCCCCCATGACGCCCATCGCGGAAGGCAGGCGCGGATTGTCCTCCATGCGAATCTTTTTCACGGAACGCGCCGCCGCCACAGCGGAGCAGGCGTACATGGTTCCGGCTACCGCCGGAGAAATCAGCGCGTCTGACATGTGCATTGAAAATTCCCCCTTATGTTTTCCATAGTTCCATTATTTTTTCCGTTCGCTGTCCGCACGCATAGCGTAGAGGCGTTACCGTTCCGCTTCCAGAAGTTTTTTCGCGCAGGGGTAGGCCAATTCGTAAATGCTGTAGTAGACGTATTCCACGTCCGCCGCGTCCATGGCCGCCCTCTGCTGTTCCGTTACTACGCAATAGGGATAAATCCCATAGATGAACGGAAAAAAGGCGTAGATAAAGTTCCGTCTGTTCTCCAAACGCATTTCCGGACAGAACTTTTGCAGAAGACGCTCCACCGCTTTCATCGACCCGCCGAACGCTGTTTTGAACTCCGTGAGCTGCTCCATCCGGCTGTTGGCCTCCATGTCAAAATGATTCATGCTCATCAGTTTCAAAAGCTGTGTCCGGCGTTCCAGAGAATGGGCCAACGCCTGCGCGGTTTCGTCCCGGGTCATCCGTCCCGTTCCGGCTATGACCTCTTCCAAATCGGCTGTCCAGCGTTCGTATTCCTTTTGCAACAGGGCCAGAAAGATTTCCTCTTTCGTCTCAAAGTAGTTGTAAATCGACGGACGCGTAAAAGAGGTGAATTTCGCAATCTCCTGAATGGTAATTTCCTTAAAGCTCATGGACTGATAGAGCTTTTCGCAAGCGGCGATTATCTCCTCTTTTCTCGCGGCGGTCAGTTCCGGCGAACCTTTTGGCATATGCGTTGTTCTCCTCCCGTATCTGACGATATGTCAGCAATCTGTCAGAGCGGAGTATACACAATTTTTTACACTGTGTCAATAGCTCCCATAAAATTTTTGACGCTCTCGCAAAACTCCCAAAGGGAGGACGCTTTTTTAGGGATAGCGACGCGGCGTTTTATCGCGCTCTCCGTTGCGAAATTTTCCTTGACAGGTAAAGCGTTTCCGGGTATAATGCGCTAGTTAGTTTTATTAAACTAACTCTCATAACCCGAAAAGGAGCGAATGAATATGAGACGCGTTTTTTACATAGCGGCGCTTGTTTGTCTGCTCGTAGCGACGCTTTCCCACGTGACAGCCCTGCCCGTTTCCGCCGCGGACGGAGACGCCGTCATTTTGATTGACGGGAAACAGGCGTCGGAATACGCCGAAATTTCCAAGGGCGCGCATACGGTCGCGGCGCGGTCTGAGGCGGAAATTGTATGCGTCGCGGTTTACGAAAACGGACAGTTCAAGGCCGCGTCCTTTCACGCGCCGCTAACATACGACTTCCCGGACAGCGGCGCGGAAATCGCGCTGTTCTGTCTGGATAGCGCGTTCCGTCCCCTGCGGGACGCCGTGCGCGTGAGGCAAGGCGCCGCTTTCGCGAAACTTGTCTATAGCGGCGCAGCGGTTTGCTATGACCTTTATAATGAGGACTACCCGGACTTTGAGGACTACACGGTACGCCTGAAAGTCGTGACGGACAACGGAAAAATCGCGGACATTCGGGAGATTGCCGGATACCGCTTGAACACGCAAACGCCGACGAACGACGTAAACGCCGGACTGCTTGCGGACGCCGCGAAAACGATACCGGGCGTCATCATCACAAAACAGTCGGCGAATATCGCGGAGGCGGACGCGGTGACGGGGGCGACCTGCTCTTCCGACGCTATCGCCCGCGCCGTAGCGGACGCGCTCACGCATACGCCGGAGCCTTACGAGGAATCCAGCGGGGAGGCGTCCGCGCCCATCGCCGACGGCGTATATTCCGGGAGCGCGCATTGTCTAACCGGATACCTAAACTATATGGTAGACGTGGACGTGACCGTAAAAGACGGCGTCGTGACGGAAATTCAAGACAGGACGTTGAAAACGCCGATGTCATCGAACGATAAGGTGTTGTATTCCGTGGCATGGCGGAGCGTCTCAAAGGGAATCGCCAAGGCGAAGATGAAAGCGGACGCGTTCCAATCCGCGGATGGGGTCACGGGCGCGACGGTTTCCACAGCGGGAATCAACGCCGCTGTCAGAAACGCGCTCAAAACGCGGAGCGCCGCGACCAAGGAAAGCGGCGATTTGTACGCGCCGGAGGGAATTTCCCTTTACGCCAGAGTTTACCCCGTAGTAGCGGTGAAAAACAATCGGATTGCCAATATCCGAATCGTTCCGGGAAAAGAATCCGATACGGAAGCGTTGGAAGCGTTCGCGGGGGAAATCGTGGCAAGCCAAAGCGTCGCGGGGCTGACGTGGCCCGACGCAATCCAAGACGACGCGTTTTCCATTGCGAATTTAACCGACCAGATTCTGTACGGGAAGGGGGTCTTGAAATGAGCGGAAAGACGATAACGCGGCGCGAATTTCTGCGCGGCGGCGTATGCGCCCTGTTTGGCGCGGCGGCGGTTTCGGTTTTCGGAAAGGATTTTCTGTCGCCCGAAACGGCGCGGGCGTCGGAAAGCGCGTCGGGCGTCGATACGACCAGTTTTTCGATTGCGCGGGACGTTTCCAAATGTATCGGTTGCGGAAAATGCGTGGAAATGTGCTCCGGGCGTCAGGGGCTTGACATTCTGAAACTCGCCGTGAGGGACGGCAAGCCCGTTTCCGCGCTGAAGTACGCCGAGACGCTTTCGGAGAGCGCCTGTATCGGTTGCGGACAGTGCGCCCGACATTGTCCGTCCGGGGCCATTACGGTAAAGGACGCTCTTTCCGTAGTCAACGCCGCCCTGAACAACGCGAACTATCAGCGCGTTGTCTGGCAGTTCGCGCCGTCGGCCCAGCATATTATAGGCGAAGAGTTCCGCGTACTGACGGGCGCGGATATGTCAAAGAAAATTGCGTCGGCGGTACGGAAACTCGGCCCGCGCAATCTGGCCTTTTCCACCGATTTCGGCGCGGACATTACGATTATGGAGGAAGCGACCGAATTTGTGAACTGCTTTAAGAGGGGCGAAAAGAAACCGTTTATGACTTCCTGCTGTCCCGGATGGGTCAACTATGTGGAACTGACCGCGCCGGACATGATTCCGCATTTATCCTCCTGCAAATCGCCTATGGAAATGCTGGGCGCGTTGATAAAAAGTTACCTTCCGGAAAAAACGGGCCTGAGCGCGTCGGAAATCTTTCACGTCGCGGTTATGCCCTGTACGGCGAAGAAGTACGAGCGGGCGCGGGAGGAAATGACTGTGGACGGCGTCCGCGCCGTTGACGCCGTTTTGACCGTGACAGAGTTTAAGAATCTGCTGATGAGCAAGGGAATCGACCTCGCGTCCCTGCCGGACGGAGAATATGACAGCCTTTTCGACGGAACCAGCGGCGCCGGACGCATTTTCGGCGCGACGGGCGGCGTATGCGAAGCGGCTATGCGCACGGCTTACTATCTGCTGACCGGACAGGAGCCGCCAACGATTGAATTTACGTCCCTGCGGGGCAATGACGGCGTAAAAACCGCCGAAGTCACGATTGACGGGGAGACAATCCGCGCCTGCGCCGTGAACGGAATCGCAAACGTGAAAGACATGATTGAGGACATTCGCAACGGGACTTGTCCTTATGATTTTATAGAAGTGATGGCCTGCCGGGGCGGATGTTCGGGCGGCGGCGGGACGCCGATTCTGTTCGGAGATGAGGGCGTCCGGCACAGGGGCTTGTATCAGTACGACGCGTCCAGCGCGGTAAAATCCAGTCATAACAACCGCACGTTGTCGGAAATTTACGCCGAATATCTGTCTTCTCCCTGTTCGACCGTCGCGGAAACATTACTGCACACTTCCTATCGCTCCCGAAAAATCTGAGACTTTCCCGCCGTTCCATCATCGCAAAAGGCGAGATACTGGACGCCGCAAAGATACAGCGGTTCTCTCTGTTCGTCGTTCAGTCCGGACTTTTCGGATTTCGTTCCCCCGTCCCTGAAAGGGACGGGGGACAGAGGGAAGGGTTCCACTGCACGCAACTTGCCAGCGATTGCTATACACATACCTTTTGGGCAGTATACGTAAAGTTTTCGTTGGCAAGTAAAAAAGTCGCATGAAGTTCGCCCTCATCCGGCGCAGCGCGCTACCTTCCCCCGTTCCGGGGGGAAGGGTAAATCTGACAGCATTTGCCTCTGAAATTCGCTGATTCTTTCCGGAATGAGGAATACTGATAACGATTTTGCTTTCAAGTTTGCCCTTCCCCCGTTCCGGGGGAAGGTGGCGCGTAGCGCCGGATGAGGGCGAAAAGCGTAACTTGCCAATGATTGCTACACACATACCTTTGGGCAATCCGTACCCGTCGGTGTAAAATAATTGTAGGACTTTTTACTGAAACACCAGTTTCCAAGTTTTACGCGGTCTTAAGGGAAGCGAAAGCCAGAGATTTCATGTAGTTGAGAAGAGAGACGGCGTTTTTTCCGATTTGGGGGCAAGAGGCCAAAGAGGTGAAAAAT
>JAFSOM010000190.1 GCA_017447005.1 Oscillibacter sp. | reverse complement strand
TGTTTTAACGGTTGCTTGACATCTCCATTAAAACACATTCGGGACGTTTCCTGTAGCTTTTTTCCTCATTTCGAGACATCTTTACTAAAAATATTTTCCATATTTTTCCAGTAAAAAGTCCTACAATTATTTTACACCGACGTCAGCGACAGCCGCGCTTGACAACTTTCTCCATAAACTGCTATACTGTCCTTGGTTTCCAGAAAAACGCGTAAGGCGGGGATTGTATGAACGTTATCAAACTGTTTCTCGCGTCGTCCATCGTGGAGTTTAAGCATGAGCGGAACGAAATCGCGGCGCGGATTCGCGGCAAGAATGACAAGCTCAAAGAAAACGGAATCTATCTGGAACTGGGGCTCTGTGAGGACTTCTCCCAAACTTGGGCGCAGGGCGATAAGCAGGAGGAGTTCAACGCGTTTATCCGCGACTGCCACTTCTTCTTTGCGATTGTGGGCAAGGATGTCGGCGACGCCACGCAAGAGGAGATTGATACCGCGTTCCAGCAGTTCCGGGAGAGCGGAAGTCTGCGACAGCCGCGCATTATCGTATTCTTTCAGGACTTGCCCGACGAGGAGAAATCCGCAAAGGTTTTCCAGCTTCACGCGCAGGTCAGACAGGCCGGACAATACGCCGTCTATTTCTCCAATGTCGATAAAATTTACGGTCAAATCCTGTCGGAAATCTTCACCAGCGACGCCTACCTCAATCAGAAAGCGTTGGAAGCCAATCGCAAAAGCCATATCGCCAACAAGATGAAAATCGGCCTTAACCGGGCGAAAATCAAGAGACTTTCCAAAACGTCCGACGATACGGAAGCCGAATTGATGGCTCTCTACGGCGAAAACGTGGCGTTGACGGAACAAGAGCGCGTCGAGTGGGACACGCTCTACGAGTACGCCGCATTCCTGCACAGACGCGGTTATAATGAAAACGCGCTGGAAATCGGAAAGCGTCTGGACGAACATTATACCGCCGACGATAAGCCTGACGAACGCGCCAAGCTCAAACGTCTGCTGGGAGACTGTCAGATGTCGCAAGGCGAACACGAGGCGGCGGAGCCGTACTACCGCGACGCGCTCGCGCTCTACCGCGAACTCGCCGAGCGTAAGGCCAAATATCGCGCTGACGCGGCGGAACTGTGCGCCAAACTCGCCGAAATCATGCGGATGACGTTCCGTTACGAGGCGGCGGAGCGGCTCTACCGGGAAGCGTTGGCGCATTATCTGGACGACGCGGAGCGGTACGCAAGAGAAATTGGGCTAACATGTCGCGCCATGCAACAGCTCATGGGGCCGCAACGTCAGGAACAGGCGGCGATTCTTCACCGCGCCGAACAGACCGCGACCTATTGCGCCGTGCAACGCGTCGGGGGACGTATGGGCGACGTGCGCGAGAATCTGCGCCGCTGGATGGAAACGTACCCGCGCCCCGATTCGGTCACGCCGCGCATGAGAGCCGCCGAAGCGCAAGCGTTAGAGCGGACGAAGGACAAGCCCGAAGATTATGAACGGGCGTTGGCGGAAATCTGCTTTCTTACGGCTGGTTGGTTACGTGAACACAATCAAATGGAAACGGCGGAAGCGTTCGCCCGCAAAGCGCTGGAAATTTGTCAGAGTTTGGCGGAGAAATCCCCGGATGCTTTTGAATATTCTGTGTCGGCCTCATTGAATACGCTTGCGCTGATAACGAAATCCACAAACCGTCCCCGGGAATCCGAGCAATGCTATCAGGAAGCGATTGAAAGTTTCAAGGAACTCGCAAACCAAACCCCGCAAACTTTTGAAGAAGATTTGGCGACAGTCTTGAATAATTTGGGGGCTTTGTTATATAAAACAAATCGCTATGAGGAAGCGGAGCGGTATTACCGGGAAGCGCTGGAAGTTCGCTGGAAACTGGTCGAACAAGACCCCGGCGCTTTTGAGCCGGATTTAGCGACGTTTTGTAATAATCTAGGGCTTTTATTAGCGAAGACAAAGCGCTATAAGGAAGCGGAGCGGTATTACCGGGAAGCGCTGGAAGTTCGCTGGAAACTGGTCGAACAAGACCCCGGCACTTTTGAGCTGGATTTGGCAAACGCCTGTCTCAATCTGGCGATTCTGCTAGAAAATACGCAACGCTATGAGGAAGCGGAGCGGTATTACCGGAAAGCGCTGAAACTTTACCGGAAACTTGTCAAACAAGCCCCCGACGCTTTTGAGCCGGATTTGGCGCTCACCTGTTACAATTATGGGCTATACTTGCTTGATAGTCGGCAGAACCCTGACGCCGCGAAAGCGTACTTTGATGAGGCTATCTCGCTTTATGAAAAGTATCCGCACCATAAAAAAGACCTTGACAACGCCATCAGTGCCCGGAGCGCGTGTCAGGGCACTATATATGAGTTGCAATACGGGCGCGGAAACTGACGCGGCGCCGATTTTCACGGAAACGCCGTCACGCCTTTACAAATCCCACCGTTTCCGCTATAATCAACCGTAACGGCGTCGGAAACGGCGCGGAGGATTCCGTATTAAGGAGGCGTTAAGCGTGAAACGGTTCTGGAAATGTTTGCTCTTGGCGGCGGTCTGCGCGTCCCTGCTGTCCGGATGTTTCGTCGAGGACGTGGAAATGACGGCGGAACGCATGGAGGTTGCGACAGGGAATGAGGGCTACGCCGCCGACAGCTGGGCCATTTACTGGTACCATTGCGGCAGTGACCTCGAAAGCAAGTGGGGGTGCGCGTCCGAGGACTTGCAGGAGATGATGAACGTCAAGCTGTCGGAAAACGTGAAAGTCGTCGTACAGACCGGCGGCGCGTCCACGTGGCACAATACGCAGGTCGACGCCGACAAACTCCAGCGGTACGTATACAACAGCGACGGGTTCTATCTCGTGGACGAAAAGCCGAAAGGGAATATGGGCGACGCCGATACGCTGGCGGACTTCCTCAGCTTCTGCAACGCCCATTACCCCGCCGCGCATACGATGGTAGTCTTTTGGAATCACGGCGGCGGGAGCGTCGGCGGCGCGGCCTATGACCAGAATTACCGCTACGATTCCCTGAAACTCAACGAATTTTATCAGGCGTTCCAATCGGCGTTTGAACTGTCCGTGGACAATCCGCCCGTGGATATTGTCGGCTTTGATACGTGCCTTATGGCGACGATTGACACCGCGTATACGTTCTGCGACATCGCAAAGTATCTTGTGGCGTCGGAGGAGTCCGAACCCGGTTGCGGATGGTATTATACGGGCTGGCTGAAAGCCTTATCCGACAATCCCGGCATGACCCCCGCCGAACTCGGTCAAGTCCTCTGCGATTCTTTCGCCGAAGGCTGTAAAATTGACGAAGTCGACGACGAAATCACGCTGTCCGTCACCGATTTGAGCCGTATCGGGGACTTGATGGAGGCTTACGAGGCGCTCGGACAGGAGGCTTTGTTGAACGCCGTGGATAATCCGGGGTTCTTCCCGGCGTTAGGCCGTATGGCGACCCGCGCCGAAAACTACGGCGGCAATACGGAGGACGAAGGCTATACGAACATGGTGGACTTGGGCGACTTGGCGCGTACCTGCGCGGAACTGTTGCCGGAAAGCTCCAAAGCCGTACAGGACGCGTTAGCCGACTGCGTCGTGTATAAGATTAACGGCCCGTATCGCACGAAAGCCACCGGACTGAGTTGCTATTACTCCTATAACAGCGATAAGGAGGACTACGACGAGTTCGCCGACATTGCCGCCTGCGACGCGTTCACCTATCTGTACGGCTATGAAATCGACGGCGAACTCGACGACAGAGGCATGCAGTACCTGAACGGAATCGGCTATGACCGGGAGGAGTACGCGGAAGTGCCCACGCTCGCCGATGTCGACGCAAGTCAGGACTACCCGGTGTACGTGGACGAGAACGGCAACGCTGTCTTGGAAGTCGGCCCCGATATTGCCAATGTGCTCAAGGGCGTGTATTTCCGGCTGGTTTACGTCAACGAAGAGAACGATTCCGCGCTCATGCTGGGCCGCGATAACAATCTCTATATGGACTGGGAAAACGGCGTCTTTCAGGATAACTTCACAGGCGCATGGGGCGCGATTGACGGCAATCTCGTCTATATGGAGCTTATCTATGAGGGGAGCGACTACAATACCTATACCGTGCCCATTCTGCTCAACGGCGAAAAGTACAATCTGCGCGTGGTGTACGACTATAACGACCAATGCTATTATATTCTCGGCGCCAGACAGGGCCTGTCCGCAAATGGCATGGCGGATAAAAATCTCGTACAGCTTCAACCCGGCGACGAAATCACAACGTTGCATTATGTCGCAAGTCTGAGCGGCGACGACCCCTTTGAACTCTACGAGCTGGACACGTTCAAGGTCACGGAGGACACGTCTTTCGAGGAAATCAACATGGGCGACGGCGAATTTGCCATGATGTTTGAACTGGTGGACGCCCATAATCAAACCACTTGGTCACAAATGGCGCTGTTTAACGTGGCGGACGGTAAAATCTATACGGAAACCGTCGAGTAAACGGATACCGAAGGCCGCTCTCCTCTGTCAATACGGGGAGGGCGGCTGAATCAAAATTCGTCGGCGTTAAAGCCATGTCCCGCCGACGCCGAAACAGGAACTGCGAAAGGTGAAAGCCCTCCATATTGACGCCGATGAGAGCCATGTGACGCTTTGCGGCGGGAAAAGCGCGATTGTCCCGCTTGTGAGCGCATACGAAGGAATTGCGAAACATGGAGCGCGGGGAATGCGTCCATGTCTTTCACATCGGGTCGTATGAGAAGAAAGCGGAGGATATTTAGGGCGAAGTCCTCACGGAACTTGAAAAGCGGTATGATTTGAGCGAAACGGTCATTTATCCGTATGGGGACGGCGTCAACTGGGTTGCTCCGCTAAGTGGGAGGCAAACTCCGCGCCTTGCCAACGATTCCTACACGCATACCTAATTTTGGAAAGAACCGGAAATTTCTTGACAGGAACAGGGCGGTGCGCTATAGTAAAAAGCGGTCAAACGCCCTTTCAAAAATCGGGCGGCAAACGGAGAACGGCGAAACGCGCCGTGGGAGGCGAACGGAATGGAAACGGAAAACCGCATGGCATTATTAGCGCTTATCGTCCGGGACGGCGCTTCCGTAGCCGCATTGAACGAACTTCTTCACCAATACGGAGACTATATTATCGGACGCATGGGCATTCCCTATCGTGAGCGGGATGTCAACATTATCAGCGTCGCCATAGACGCGCCCGGAAACGTCATTTCCTCGCTCTCCGGAAAACTGGGACGCTTGCCCGGCGTCACAGCAAAGACCGTTTACGCCCCGCAAGACGCGTTGTAAAGGACAGGGAGAATGAACGAAACATTGCGCGGACTGATTGAAACGCTCGCCGAACGCCGCCGCCTGTTGCTGGAGGAATACGAGCGACTTATCCGGGAACGGACGCCGGACGCGGCGGAACTGCTGGCGTCGCTGGCGGTAAAAGAGCGTAAGCGCATTTACGGCGACGCGGTCTATACAAGGGGACTGCTGGAAATCAGCAACATTTGTAAAAACGACTGCCTCTACTGCGGAATCCGAAAGAGTAATACGCATTGCGAGCGCTACCGACTGACGCCGGAACAAATCGTATCATGCGCGGCGGAGGGCTACGCGCTGGGCTTTCGGACATTCGTTTTGCAAGGCGGCGAGGACGCGTATTTCACGGACGGCGTTTTGTGCGGCGTCGTGACGGAAATCAAATCGCGTTTCCCGGACTGCGCCGTGACGCTCTCTATGGGCGAACGCTCCCGCGAAAGCTATCAGCGTTTGTTTGACGCGGGCGCGGACAGATACCTTTTACGTCACGAGACGGCGGACATGGCGCATTATCAAAAACTCCACCCGCCGGAAATGTCGTTTGAAAACCGTATGCGTTGCCTGTACGACTTGCGGGAAATCGGCTATCAGGTCGGATGCGGCTTTATGGTCGGCTCTCCTTACCAGACCGAAAAGGAGCTTGCGCAAGACCTGAAATTTATTGAGACCTTCCGCCCGGATATGTGCGGAATCGGCCCCTTTATTCCCCATAAAAATACGCCGTTCCGGGACTTTCCCGCCGGAACGCTGGAATTAACCTGTTATTTGCTGTCGATAATCCGTCTGATTTACCCGTCCGTTCTGTTGCCCGCCACTACCGCGCTGGGGACTATCCATCCGCTGGGACGCGAACGCGGAATACAGGCGGGCGCCAACGTCGTCATGCCAAACCTGTCGCCCGTATCGGTACGGAAACAATACGAACTGTACGACGGCAAAATCTGCACGGGAGAGGAGTCCGCGCAATGCCGGGGCTGTCTGCAACGGCGTATGGACGCTGTCGGCTACCGGATAGTCACGGACAGGGGCGACATCAGAAAGGATACCGGATAGTCGCGGACAGGGGCGACATCAAAAAAGATACCGGAAATTTCCCGTGACGCGGGATTTTCATATCATTCTGCGGGTTAAGAGTTTCTGACCCCAAAGAAAGGACGTAATTGCAATGGCTGTATACGACCCCAAATCCCTGAAAGCGGAGGAGTTTATCAACGACGCCGAAATTCAGGAAACGTTAGCCTATGCCGAGGCGAACAAGAACAACGTCGAACTGATTGACGGCATACTGGAAAAGGCGCGTCCGCGCAAAACCGCCAAAGGCTGTGAATGCGCCGGATTAACGCACCGGGAGGCGTCCGTACTGCTGGCCTGCGAGATTCCGGAGAAAATCCAACGGATGTACGAAATCGCCGAGGAAATCAAGCTGGCCTTTTACGGAAACCGAATCGTCCTGTTCGCGCCGCTTTACCTCTCCAATTACTGCGTCAACGGCTGTCTGTACTGCCCCTATCATCAGAAGAACAAGCGCATTCCGCGCAAAAAGCTGACGCAGGACGAAGTGCGGGCGGAAGTTATCGCCCTACAGGACATGGGCCACAAACGCCTTGCGATTGAGGCCGGAGAGGACCCGCTTCACAATCCCATTGAGTACATTCTGGAATGTATCGATACCATTTACAGCGTTCATCACAAAAACGGCGACATCCGCCGCGTCAACGTCAACATCGCCGCGACGACCGTCGAGAACTACCGCAAACTCAAAGACGCCGGAATCGGGACGTACATTCTGTTTCAGGAGACCTACCACAAAAAGAGCTACCTGCAACTCCACCCCACCGGGCCGAAACACGATTACGACTACCACACGGAGGCCATGGACAGGGCCATGGAGGGCGGCATTGACGACGTTGGATTAGGCGTACTGTTCGGGCTGGAAATGTACAAGTACGAGTTCGCGGGACTGATTATGCACGCGGAACATCTGGAAGCGGTTCACGGCGTGGGGCCGCATACTATCAGCGTGCCCCGCGTCAAGCGCGCCGACGACATCGACCCCGACGAGTTTGACGGCGGCATTGACGACGATACTTTCGCCAAAATCGCCGCCTGTATCCGTCTGGCCGTGCCCTATACGGGTATGATTATTTCCACCCGCGAAAGCGAGGCGGTACGGGCGAAAGTCCTGCCGTTAGGCGTATCGCAAATCAGCGGCGGCTCCCGTACTTCCGTCGGCGGTTACGCCGAGGAGGAGCGGCCCCACGATACCGAACAGTTTGACGTGTCCGACCAGCGCACGTTAGACGAGGTTGTCCGCTGGCTGATGGAAACCGACCATATTCCGTCCTTCTGCACGGCCTGTTACCGCGCTGGACGTACCGGAGACCGCTTTATGAGCCTGTGCAAGAGCGGACAGATTCTGAATTGCTGTCACCCCAACGCGCTTATGACGCTTGCGGAATACTTAGAGGATTACGCGTCGTCGGAGACAAAGCGCATGGGATACGAGATGATTGAGCGCGAACTGCCGAAGATTCCGAGCGAAAACGCCCGCCGAATCGCCGCGCAGAATATCCGCGACATTCGCAACTCGAACCGCCGCGACTTCCGTTTCTGAAAGACGGCCTTTTGGATTTGTAAGAAAAAGACGGCCTTATGGGTTTGCAGGAGAAAGGCGGCGTCATGAGTTTACAAGAAACGGTATCCGCCGAACGGGTACACATCGGATTTTTCGGGGCTAGGAACGCGGGAAAGTCCAGTCTTGCGAACGCCGTCACGGGGCAAAGTCTGTCGGTAGTGTCGGACGTGCCCGGGACGACGACGGACCCCGTCAAGAAGGCGATGGAACTGCTTCCGCTGGGGCCTGTGGTGATTATCGACACGCCCGGACTGGACGACGAGGGCGAGTTAGGCGAACTGCGGATAAAAAAAGCGCGGGAAACGCTGGCGCGGGTTGATATTGCCGTACTGGTGATAGACGCTTTACGCGGTTTCCGTGCGCAGGACGAACGCTTGAAAGCGTTGTTTGAAGAGCGCAAACTGCCGTATCTGATAGCGTACAACAAGGCGGATTCGCTTTCGGACAGGCCGCCGCTCCCGGAAAACGCCCTGTACGTCAGCGCGGTTACGGAGGAGAACGTCGCGGAATTGAAAGAGCGTCTGGGCGCGTTCGCCGGAAAACGGACGCCGTCCCGCCGCCTTTTGGACAGTCTCGTTTCCCCCGGAGATTTTGTCGCGCTCGTGATTCCCGTGGACGAATCCGCGCCGAAGGGACGGCTGATTCTCCCGCAACAGCAAACCATGCGCGAACTGCTGGACTTGCGTTGTTCATTCGTAGCCTGTCAGGACACGGAATTGAAAGCGACGCTTTCCGCGTTGCGAAAGCCGCCGCAACTGGTCATTACCGATTCGCAGGCGTTCGGGCGCGTGTCGGAGGATACGCCGGAAGAAATTCCGCTGACATCGTTTTCCATTCTGTTCGCCCGGTACAGGGGCAATCTCAATCAGCTTGCGCAAGGCGCGGCGAAACTGTCGCAACTGCGCGACGGCGACAACGTCTTGATTTCGGAGGGCTGTACCCATCACAGGCAGTGTCAGGACATTGG
>JAFSOM010000189.1 GCA_017447005.1 Oscillibacter sp. | reverse complement strand
GAGCTGGAACAAAAAATTCTGATACTCTATATTCTCTCGCGCCTTGCGGAACCCGTCCCCTTTGATATGCTGTTGGACATGAGCCTGTGCGACGACGGCATCCACTATTTTGACTTCACGGAGCGGCTGTCGGAACTGGTAGATACGGGTCACGTGGCCTGTCCGGAGGAGAAGCTCTACCGGATTACGGACAAGGGACGCCGGACGGCGGGAATCTGCGAGACGGAACTGCCGTATACGGTGCGCATGCGCTGTAACCGGAACGCGGACAAGTGCAACCGCGTCTTACGGCGTCAGGAACAGGTGCGCACGTCGGCGGAGGCGCGTCTCAACGGAACGTTTACGGCGCGGATGATTCTTGACGACGACATCGGAAACCTGATGGATTTACAGGTTATGGCGCCGGATAAGGCGTTCGCCGATAAACTTATCAGGCATTTTCAGGGAAACCCGGAGCGCCTCTATCACCGTCTTATGAATCTGTTGTTAGCGGAAGAGCCGGAGCCGGGACAGGTCGCGGAGAAAGCGGAAACCGTAGCGTCACCAGAGAAACCGGAAAACGTGACGGCCCCGAAGAAGCCGGAGACCGTAACGGCCCCGGCCTCCCCCAATGCCATTCACTTTTCGCAGAACCCCCCTAAATCCCCCCTTTCAGGGGGGACTTCCGGGACTTGAAAGCGCTTTCAAGACTGTTTCCCCCGCCCCTGAAAGGGGAGGGGGACAGGGGGAGGAGTCTTGCGAACGCTTTAAGTGAATGACATTAGGAAACCCCGGAGGTTATCTCGGCCCCGGCGCCGGACGAACCGGAGACGCGATAAGCGGCGATTCCTTTAAAACCACGTTTTCCGCGCCTAAGGTCTCCCGCGCCTCGTCCAACAGCGCCTGATGAATCAGGACACGCGCTTTCCGCACTTCCCGCGTATCCGCCATGACCATCTTGACAAGGGAATCGCCCGGGAACATATGGAAAACCAGTTCCATGTGACGCGCTTTCGGATGATTCGCGCCGGGGAATTTCAGATACAGCGTATGATTCCGGACGGTCTGTTCCTCGACGTTGCGCGGAAGCGGCGGTTCGCGGGATTCGCCGACGGCGGTCAGGGAGTAGGCCTCGTCACAGAGAATTTGCGGGGCCTTCTCGTCGCGGACGGACAGCCGCCCGACAATCATAATCAGCGAGTTTTCGCGCAGAAATGACCCGCACGCGTCCAAGGTACGTTGAAAACAGAGTAACTCGATAGACCCGGTGCCGTCGTCCAGCGTGACATAGGCCATGAGCGTATTGTTTTTTGTCGTGCGCGTATTGGAGGCCGTGACAATGCCCGCCAAACGTACCCGTTGGCCGTCGGCGTACTCTACCGGCCCCGTATCCCGGGCGAAGTCGCGCAGTACGGCGCGGATAGGCGGTATCCGCAGACGCTCCACGATGTCGCGGCAGGCGTCCATGGGGTGGCCGGAGAAATACAGCCCGGTGGTTTCGCGCTCCATGAACATCCGTTCCACGGGGGGACGCTCGGGGATGTCGGGCAGCGGAATTTCGGCGGCGCGGGGATTTTCCTTGCCGGACGCCAGCGAAAACATATCCATTTGCCCATCCACGTTGCGCTTTTGCCGTTCCGTCACTTCGTCAAGGATTCTCTCATGAACCGCTATCATTTGGGCGCGGTTGGCCCCGGTAAAGTCAAAGGCCCCGGCGTGAATCAGGTTTTCGACGGCGCGGCGGTTGAGGTCCGCCCCGTTCATGCGTTCGCAGAAGTTATAAAGCGACAGGAACGGCCCGTTCTTGCGCTCCTCCATCGCGGACGCAATCAGAGCGCGGCCCACGTTCTTAATCGCCGCCAAGCCAAAGCGGATACCGTCCGGCTCCACGGTGAACACGTCGCCGGAGAAGTTCATATCGGGCGGAAGCAGGGCAATGCCGAACTCCTTGCACTCGCTGACATATTCGGCGATTTTGTCGGAGTTGTCCAGCACGGAACTGAGCAGGGCCGCCATGTATTCCCGCATATAGTGGCATTTCAGATAGGCGGTCTGATAGGCGAGGACGGCGTAGGCGACGGCATGGGCTTTGTTGAAGGCGTAGTTTGCGAAGTCGTAAATTTCCTGATAAATCGCCTCCGCGACGGGTTCGGGGATGCCGTTGGCGACGCAGCCGGAAATGTTACGTTCCGGGTCGCCGCGGATGAACGCGTCCTTTTCCTTCTGGATTTGGGCGGCTTTCTTTTTGGAGATAGCGCGGCGCACCATGTCGGCCTGTCCGAGCGAGTAGCCGCCCAGACGCTGGAAGATTTGTATCACCTGTTCCTGATAGACGATACAGCCGTAAGTGACGGACAAAATCGGCTCCAAGGACGGGTGACGGTACGTCACTTTCGCGGGGTCGCGGGCGCAGGCGATAAAACGCGGGATAGAATCCATCGGGCCGGGACGGTACAGCGCGATAACGGCGGTGATGTCCTCCACGCTTTTCGGTTTCAGCCCAACGCAGACGCCCGTCATGCCCGCCGATTCAATCTGGAACACGCCCGACGTTTTGCCAGCGGAAATCATGTCGAACGTGGCGTTGTCGTCCTCCGGAATGGCCTCCAGACGGAAGGCGGGTTCGCGTTCCCGTATGCGCTTCACGGCGTCGTCCAGAATCGTGAGGTTGCGCAGACCGAGGAAGTCCATTTTTAAGAGGCCGAGTTCCTCCAGCGTCGTCATGACGTACTGACATACGACCGTATCGTCATTTTTCGCCAGCGGCACGTACTCGTAGACGGCGCGGCGCGTAATCACGACGCCCGCCGCGTGCGTGGACGCGTTGCGCGGCATACCCTCCAAGGAACGCGCCGTATCTATCACGCGCCGCGCTTCCGGCTTGTCACGGTAGAGGTCGGCCAGCGGCTTTGAGAGCTTCAAGGCGTCGTCCAGCGTGACATGCGGCCCCGACGGGACTTGCTTTGCAAGGAAGTCCGCCTCCGCGTAGGGAATTTTCATCACGCGGGCCACGTCGCGGATAACCGCCCGCGCCGCCATTGTGCCGAACGTCACGATTTGGGCCACGCGGTTTTCGCCGTACTTGCGCCGCACGTACTCCACGACTTCCCCGCGCCGCGTGTCGCCGAAGTCCATGTCAATATCGGGCATGCTGACGCGTTCCGGATTAAGGAAACGTTCAAAGTAGAGGCCGTACTTGACCGGGTCAATGTCGGTAATGCCGAGGCAGTAGGAGACCAT
>JAFSOM010000188.1 GCA_017447005.1 Oscillibacter sp. | reverse complement strand
TCCCGAATATTACGCGCAATAAGCCCCGGAAAAATCAATCACGCGCCGATGACAGCGTTTCGTCACCGGCGCGTTTCGCGTTGCGTGGGTATGGGTTCACTTGACGCGGCCCAGATATTCGCCCGTGCGGGTGTCGACTTGGATTTTTTCGCCCTCGTTGATGAACAGCGGCACCTTGATTTCCGCGCCCGTCTCCAGTACGGCGGCTTTGGTGACGTTCGTCGCGGTGTCGCCCTTGACGCCCGGTTCCGTCTGCGTGACCGTCAGGTTCATGAAGTTCGGCACTTCCACGCCAAACACCGAGCCTTTATAGCTCAACAGTTTGCACATGGTGTTTTCGGTCACGAACCGGAAGCCGTCGCCGAGCACGTCGCGGTTGAGGGGGATGTCGTCGTAGGTGTTGGGGTCCATGAAGTGGTAGAGGTCGCCGTCGTTCCACTGGTATTCGGCGTCGCGGCGCTCAATGGACGCCTGCTCAAACTTCGCCGTCGGGTTGAACGACGTTTCCGTGACGCCGCCCGTGATGACGTTTTTCATCTTCGTGCGCACGAACGCCGCGCCCTTGCCCGGCTTGACGTGCTGAAACTCCACGACTTGCATGACTTTTCCGTCCATCTCGAATGTGACGCCGTTCCGGAACTCCCGGCTGTAATGGTAGGCATAGTAGATTCACTCCTCACAAGAATTTGTCGGGAAGCGCCCGCGGGCAGTTCCGCAACTGTGTTTTCCATGCCCATATTGTATCCGAAACGCGCCCCGATTGCAAGGGGGTTTCGGCATTTTTTCCAGTCTGTCCGCGATTTCTCCGTTGCGCGTCCGCGAAAAAGGATTAGTTTTCGGAATTTCTGCACCGGCAAAGCGCCTTGAACGGCTCCTGTAACGCGTGTAAGACCTTTTGCCACGGCGTCACGGCGCCGCCGCACGGCTCCACCATCAGCGACAGTACCCCGGCGCGATTCGCCGCGAGCACGTCGGTCAAGAGCTTATCGCCCAGCATGGCGGTCTGTTCGGGCGAGGCGTGAGCGCGTTCCATGGCGGCGCGGATACCGCGGCGGGACGGCTTGTTCGCGTGGCCCTGATACGGTACGCCCAAGTCGGCGCAAAATTCGCGCACGCGTTGACCGGAACGGTTGTTGGAGACTATCATAAAGGTTATGCCGTGGGCGTGAAGATTCGCAATCCACGCCCGGAGGCGGTCGTCGGGACGGCGTACTTTCGTCGGCGCGAGCGTGAAATCCAAATCGCTCAACAACAGCGTGACGCCGTACTCGTGAAGCAGTGCGGGCGTGATGTCGTCGTAACGTTCATAGAGGCGTTGCGGAATCAGGGAAAGCGACATAGAAAGCTCCTTTGACGCATACTCTGCAAGGGAAAGCTACAACTTGCGGGGAAAAAATCCCCCCTCTGTCACTTCGTGACATCTCCCCCCAAAGGGGGGGCGACAAGGTTTCATCGCTTGACGGCGACATCTCCCCCCAAAGGGCGACCTGTCGAAATTCCGGCGTTCCCCCGCCCCTGAAAGGGGAGGGGGACAGGGGGAGGGGTTCGGAACGCCCTTCAAGTGAATGACATTGCCATGACAGGGGAGGGGTTTTCGGCTTATGATACGCGGCGCGGATAAACGGGAAAGGGGAAGGCATATGCAAACGTATTACGCGGTGACGGCGGCGGATTTCCGGGAGGCCGTCGGGCGCGGGCGGCGGTTCGTACACGTGGCCTATCGGATAGGCGCGGCGTCGGAGTTACTGCGCAACGCGCCGCCCTTACAGACGCACGGCGATTTGATGTCCGTCAGCGACCGCGACGCCGCGACGGTGGAACGTCCGGAGGCGTTGAGCGGCGCCGTCGTGCGGGAGTGCCTGCGGCGCGGGTATCGCGGCGCGGTGTTGGACTTCGAGGAGACGCCCCGCGACGATTTGCGCAAGTTCGCCGCGACGTTAGAGGCGCGTCTGCGCGACAATCGGCGCGTGCTGTACGTCCCCGCGCCCTACGCCGACGCCGTGCCCGACGCCGTCGCGCTGGTTTGTACGGCGGTATCGGGCGGGAACTTTCAAGAGTACTTGCGTGAGGTTCTCCGGAAACGCGGCGGCAAGCCGATAGCGTTAGACGTGCAACGGTTACGGATGGATTTCCGCTTACCCGCGCCGACGGGGGAGGGCGTCCCGCTGGATTCCGACGCGTTCGAGACGCTCCGCGCCGGGAAAACCGCGTACTTCTCCACCGACTTATGCGCCCGTTACTTTACCTGTACGCACGGCGGACAGGCGCATTTCGTACTGTACGACGACGCCGACACGATACGGGAAAAGTTACGTATCGGCGCGGCGCTAGGCGTCGAGACGGCGTTCCTGCAATGGCCCGAGGTGAAGGACATCGCCGACGCGTTATTACAACGCCCGCCAGCCTTCGGGACGTAAGCGCGATAAGTCCGCCTCCGCCTGTCCGATTTCCGCTAACATCCGCGCTTTATCGTCGTTGAGCGTACCGCGCAACGAAAGATAATTGCTCGCGTGGTTCATACGAAACACGCTCCCGGGACTGTCCAGCGCGTCCACAAGCAGACGCGTTTCCTCTAAGACTTGCGTCCGGTCAAGCAAGCGGAAAGACCCGTCCTGTACCCAATCATAGAGCGGCGTCCCCGGCTCCACCATGAGCGTTAAAAGCCCGATATACTCCGGATTCATGCCGTTGAAGGCCTTCGCGGTCTCAACGGCGTGTTCCTTTAGCAATTCCGGCCCGCCTAACCCCGTGATAGCCGTCACGGATAAGGCGATACCGTTACGGCGTACCTTGCGCCCCATGTCCACGATTTCGGCGGCGTCGTGGCCCTTGCGCATACGCTCCAAGACGGCGTCGCTACCCGATTCCAGTCCCATATAGACCATCGTCAGGCCCTTGGCGCGTAGGATTTGCAATTCCTCATCCGTGCGTATCCGGATACTTGCGGGCGACGCGTAACAGGTGACGCGTTCGCATTCCGGGAACAGTTCGCGCACGGTGTCCAGTATCGTATACAAATCGGCGGCTTTGCGTACGAGCGCGTCGCCGTCGGCGAGAAACACGCGTCCGACGCGGCGGTAGACGTTCCGCGCTAATTGAAAATCCTCTAAAATCTCGTCCATGGGCCGTAACGCGAAACGCTTCTCCTTGTACATGGAACAGAACGCGCAGGTGTTGTGACTGCAACCGTATGTGACCTGTACGATTAAACTGTACGCCTCCGACGGCGGACGGTATACGCTTCCGTAGTAGCGCATGGCGATTCCTCCCGAACGCCCCCAAACCGACGCGGTATCGGATGGGGGCTAAGATATTTCAGCGTAAAATTAGGCGTCCAGCTTTTCGAGCGCGGCCATTTGCAGACAGACGCAGAGAATCTCGGCGGCCTTGCGCAGTTCGCCGATAGGCGGGTAGGACGGCGCGATTCTGATGTTGCTGTCCAGCGGGTCGAGGCCGTAGGGATACGTCGCGCCGGCGGAAGTCATGGTGACGCCCGCCTGATGACATAAGTGCAAAGCGCGTCGGGCGGTACCGGGCATAGCGTCCAGCGAGATAAAGTAGCCGCCTTTGGGATGGTTCCACGTGGCAATGTCCAGCCGGCCGAGTTCGCGTTCCAAGGTTTCTTCCACGCAGCGGAATTTTGGCCGGAGGATGGCGGCGTGTTCTTTCATAAGGTCCAGCG
>JAFSOM010000187.1 GCA_017447005.1 Oscillibacter sp. | reverse complement strand
GAGGCGCGGGAAATCTCCGCGAATATGTTGCGGAAAGTGGGAATCTCGTTGCCCGAAACGCGTCTGCGGGAATATCCCCATCAGTTATCGGGCGGACAGCGGCAGAGAGTGATGATTGCAATGGCGCTGTTGTCGAACCCGTCCCTGCTTATCGCCGATGAGCCGGCGTCGGCGCTGGATGTGACGATACAGGCGCAGATTCTCGAACTTCTCCGGACGCTCCGCGACGAAACGGGTACGGCGATTCTGCTTATCAGTCACGATATGGGAATTGTGGCGGGGAACGCGGACAAAGTCATGGTCATGTACGCGGGCAAGGTGGCGGAATACGGGACGGCGGAGGCGATTTTCTCCCGGCCCTTACATCCGTACACGCGGAAACTGATAGGCTCCATCCCGCGCACGGACGTGGACGTAGAGTATCTGACGACGATTGAAGGCCGCGTGCCGCCGCTGGACGATATGCCCGCCGGGTGTCGTTTCTGCGCCCGCTGTCCGTACAGCATGGAACTCTGTCAGACGCGGGAACCGCTTCCCGTCAACAAAGAGGGGCATATCGCCGCCTGTCACCGCGTGAACGAGGAACTTTTATAAGAAACGGCGGCGGATTCCGCCCGAACCCGGCTAAAAGAAAGCGGCGGATTCCGCACGAATCCGCCGCCGCTGATTCCCGATTCCCGCAAGCCGTCCGGCGGAACGCGGTCACGCGCCCTGTCTGAGCGACGTATACTTTGTGACAAACTCCTCCGTGGGCAAGGGCTTTGAGAAGTAGTAGCCCTGCAAATAGTCGCAACCTATGGCCGACATCGTATCGGCCATTTCCGCCGTCTCAATGCCCTCCGCCGTAATGCTGAAACCCATCTCCTTGAAGGCCTGTACAATCGTGGGGAGTAAAACGTCCTTATCGCGGAAATAGTCCCAGACAATGCTCATGTCCAGTTTGATATTTGCAAAGGGGTATTGCTTTACGCGGGACAGATTCGAGTAGCCACTCCCGTAATCGTCCAGCGAGAAGCGGAAACCGAACCCTTGCAGGACGTGAATCTGCTGTTCAAGGCGGGAAATGTCCATGACGGACTGTTCCGTAATTTCCAAGTGAATAATTTCCGTGGAAACGCCGTACTGCTCCAGAATCGTCGAAAAGCGTTCGCTCAAGTCCTTTTTCATGCACTGAATGGGCGACAGGTTGACGTTCAGCCACGAAAGGCCGATTTGCTCCAGATTATGGTCGCGGACAAACTGACAGGCTTTCTCCAGAACCTGTTCGCCCATGAGGTTAATGCACCCGTTTTTCTCCGCGATGGGCACGAAAATCGAGGGAGAAATCAGCTTGCCGTCCTCGTCCCGGATACGGCAGAGCACTTCGGCCCCCGCAAGATTCCGGCTCCGGCTGTCAATCAACGGCTGTAAAAAAATTTCCACCTCGTTGCGTTCCAGACACCTGTCCAGCGAGCGTTTCACGTCAACCTGACGGTCAATCAGGCGGATACTGTCGGCGTCCATCAGCCCGTCGGGACGGGAGAGAATTTCGTCCGCGTTGTCGAAAGCGAGAAAGAGGTAGTTTAGAATTCTGTCCACGGTATCCGGGCCGCTGTCCGGCTCCAATTGGACGATGGCTATACTCAAATCCAGTTCCGCGTCGTCGGCGACCCATGGCGCCTGAAAGCGTTCGTGCAGTTCGTGCCGGATTTGCTCACAGTCCATGGACTCCGGGCCGAGCAGGACAAAGCGCCCGCTCCGCAGATAAAAGACCTGATGTTCCGGGTAGGTTTTGACGAGAAAGTTTCCAATCAGGGAAACGCCGCTATCCATTTGCGGGCCGCCGTAAATGCCGCGCATGTCGATATAGTCCCGCAGGGCGAAGGCGAGAATCCGGTAGGAATTTTTTTCAAGCCGTTCGTCCATCACGCTCCGGAACGCCCGGACATTGAACGCGTTCCCGCGGTTGGCCATATACAGGTTTGGATTCTGGAAGGCGAGATAGAGGATAATAATGGACATCAAATACGCCGTGCTGAGAATCATGTCGACCGGGAAAAAGATATGTATCATCAGTCCGCACAACAACAGAATCTGGCTGGCCCATGCGCTGACGCGCTCATAAGCGCTCAGGCGGGAAGAGCAGGTTGTCAGCATGACAAGGGAGAGAATGAGGTAGAAAAGGCCGCAGAAGGCAAGAACTCCGTAAAGAGGCCCCTTGTAGGAACCGTCAGGCCTCACGTGAACGACAATTCCGTTGAGAAAACTGGACAGCGTCAGCGTTTCGGCGACGACGAAAAGCCCGCGGAGAAATCGCGCTTTCCACGGGGCGCGTTCGGCGTTCAGGCGCAGAATATTGGTGATGAACAGGAAATTGCAGTACATCCCTGGCAGAAACAGGGCGCGATAGGCGATGTTCAGGACGGCTATCCACCTTTGCGGAAACGGAAAGACGCGCATTCCAATGGGGTGGGCGATAAGTTCCAGCGTCAGGACGCCGGCGTATATGGTCAGCATAGTTAAAAAAATACGGTTCTGGCGGTTTTTCAAGTGGGGCAATCCCAGATAACAGGCCATAAAAATCCACAATATCAGTAAAAGACAGAGCAAATACGGATAATCCCTCATAAAGCCTCTCCTCGATAGTGAAACCGCGTTTCAGCGGAAAATTTTTACAAAATCGCGCAACGCGAACCCGAAAAAGTATGGCATAAAGCCCATATTTTATCAGCGGAACTATATCACATCGACGGATAAAAAACAATTGGCATTTTTGCGACATTGAGGGCGGTTTTTTGTGTATTTTTGACGGACAGCGGACGCGAAAAGCCCTCATCCGCCGCCGGAACGCCGAGAGCGAGCCTGAGCGCGTCATTCGTGACGGAGCGTTCCCGTATGCGTAAAGTTTTCGTTGGCGCGGAGGAAACTTGCCCTCATCCGGCGCTGCGCGCCCCCTTCCCCCGTTCCGGGGGAAGGCCAGAACTGTAAGCGTAATCGTGAAAATCTTACGAAGTTTTCGCAATGATTCCGCGTTATTGTTAAGATTTCGCTGTCAAGTTTGCCCTTCCCCCGGAACGGGGGAAGGGGGCGCGCAACGCCGGATGAGGGCGAAAATAGCGCCTTGCCAACGATTGCTACACGCATATAGCGTTTCCGATAAAATAAAAAAGCCTTGCGCGGCCCGTGAAATCGGAGTAGAATGGATTTAATAAAGACGCGCAATTTTTTTGGGATTGCGGTCAGACGACACAGCGGGAAGGGAGCGTTTACGCGAATGGACATCAAGAAACCACAAGGCCGTGACGCGGAGGCCCTCATACGAAATCTTACGCCGCGCCTGTTGTTCGCCGGACGGTATTTGCTGGCCTTCCTGCGCTGGATTCCCTTGGCGGCGGTTATCGGCGCGTTGAGCGGCGCGGTGGGGTCGGCGTTTCATCACAGCGTGGACAGCGCGACGGCATGGAGAAACGCGGCCCCATGGCTTTTATACGGTCTCCCCTTCGCGGGGCTGGCGATTGTGGGGATTTACAAGGCGAGCGGCACGGAAGGACAGGGAACGAATGACGTGCTGGACGAAATTCACATCGGGCGGGGGCTGTCGCTACGGCTCTTGCCGTCCATATTCATGAGCACGTTTCTGACGCACTTATGCGGCGGCTCGTCGGGACGCGAGGGCGCCGCGTTACAGATGGGCGGCGTCATCGGCTATCACACGGCGAAACTGTTTCGTCTGGACGACCGCGACCAGCGTACCGCGACGGCGGCGGGCATGGCGGCGTTCTTTACGGCCCTGTTCGGTACGCCTATGGCCGCGACGGTTTTCGCGTTGACCGTCGTCAGCGTCGGGCGCTATTACTCCGCCGACTTGCTCCCGTGTCTGACGGCGTCGCTGTCGGCCTACGGCTGTTCGCTGTTACTGGCGGTCGAACCGACGCGCTTTTCCGTCGCCGCGCCGGAATTGAACCCGCTGACGCTGTTCCGCGTCCTGCTGTTCGCGGCGGTCTGCGCGCTGGTGTCCGTGCTCTTCTGCGAAACCATCCACGCGACGGAACATCTTCTGCAAAAACGCCTCCCGAATCCGTGGGTACGCGCTTTGGCGGGCGGCGCGGTTCTGATTGCCCTGACGCTCCTTTCCGGGACGCGGGACTATAACGGCGCGGGCATGGATGTCATTACCGCCGCCGTCGAACGGGGCGCGGCGCGTCCGGAAGCGTTCCTTTTAAAGATTCTCTTTACCGCCCTGACGTTAGGCGCGAGTTTCAAGGGCGGGGAAGTCGTACCGTCATTCTTCGTGGGGGCGACGTTCGGCGCGGTTTTCGGGCCGTTATGCGGGATTCCGGCGACGTTCGCGGCGGCGGTCGGACTGGTCAGCGTATTTTGCGGGGCTACGAATACGCCGTTAGCGAGCGTATTTCTGGCTGTGGAGTTGTTCGGCGACGGCGGCCTGCTCTATTACGCCGTGGCCTGCGTGACCAGTTACGCGCTCTCCGGCTACAGCGGCCTGTATAACAGTCAAACCATCCTGTATTCCAAGATGAAAGCCCGCTACATCAACGCCCGGACAAACGCGCACCGTATCGGGGAGGACGGCGAGCTTGACCGCGACGCGTGAACGCATAAGCAAGGGAACGCCGTCAGCCTTCGCGGACGCCTTCGGCTTGCAAGCGGACTTTATAGAACGGGCGTAACCATTCCGGTTGCGCGGCGACGCTCCCGGACAGCTTCGCTAACGTCCGCTTCCCAACGCGGCGGTCAAGTATGGCGAACATCCGCACGGCGGCGTTGTCCGAGAACAGCGCGTCATGAATCGGCGCGTTCAGGTATTCCCGTATCGCGTCGGTGATGTGGTAAATCTCCATGGCGTTTTGCTCGATACAGGCAATATCGGCGCGGCGGAAAATCTCGTCATAACGGGGCCTGTCG
>JAFSOM010000017.1 GCA_017447005.1 Oscillibacter sp. | reverse complement strand
TGATAGCGTCTCCGCCGGGGAGCACGGCGTCCATCACGACAATATCGGGCGGCGCGGACAAAATCGAGCGGAGGGCCTCACTGCAATTCGACGCGCAGGAGGCGACGCGAAAATCCCGTGACTGGTCAATGGCTTCGCGCAGTTCCCCGCGAAACTCCGGATTCGCGTCCGCGAGTAACACCGTTTTCATCTGTTCCATATGGTTCATCCTCCCGAAAAATAAAAATTCCTGACAAGAAAAAGCAGGGCGCGACAGAAACCGTGCCATGGCTTGCTTTATCCATAAAATACCATAAATTCAAAACTTTTACAAGATAAATCCCGTAAGTTTTCAGTGAAGTTTTCGACGAGACGCCAGTTAAAATTATCAAATTCCGTATAATCGCTTTATATTCTCCACAAAATGACAAGTCCGCTTTTTCCGGCGAAAGCGCCGCGCTTCCTTCCCCCCTGTCCCCTCCCTTTTCAGCATGCGTAAAGTTTTCGTTGGCGCGCCGGATGAGGGCAAGTTTGATTCAGCCTAACGTGGAAAACGCCGCGCAGCGCCGGATGAGGGCGAAAACAGCGCTTTTCTAAGTAACCGTATGCGCATACCGTCCGGACGGAAAATTTTCTTTCGGGCTTGAAATCCCGCTTACCCTCCGGTATAATAGTAAAAAACGGGGGACTTCCCCCGGATTCACGGAGAAATAAAGGGGGAGTTTCCATGCTGATTTCCACCAAAGGCCGTTACGCCCTGCGGATTCTCATTGACATGGCGGAGCATGA
Source organism: Oscillibacter sp. (assembly GCA_017447005.1). GTDB lineage: Bacteria > Bacillota > Clostridia > Oscillospirales > Oscillospiraceae > Oscillibacter. The sequence continues at coordinate 14,900 of JAFSOM010000017.1, read as the reverse complement.
CAACGGCGACTATATGCCCTTGCGCGACGTGGCGCGGCGTCAGGACATTTCCGAAAAGTATCTGGAAAGCGTGGCGAAACTGCTGGTACGCGGCGGGATTCTGACGGGCTTACGCGGTAAGGGCGGCGGCTATCGGTTCCAGCGCGCCCCCGACCAAATCAGCGTGGGGGAGATTCTGCGGCTCTGTGAGGGGACGCTGTCGCCGGTAAGCTGTCTCGGCCCGGACGCCGTCCCCTGCGAACGCGCCCCCCACTGCGCCACGCTCCCGTTATGGCGCGGCCTCGACCGCGTGATTTCCGACTACCTCGACAGCCGTACCCTCGCCGACTTGACCAGTCACGACAAGGGCAACGATTACGTGATATAAAATCGCCCCGGATACCGTCGCGCCGCCTTCCCTATACAAGCGGGAAGGCTTTTTGTCGCAATGCCGGAAAGTTTTTTTATTTTTGCGAAAATCCGCTTGACAGCCCCCTATTAAATAGGGTATAATACGGCGCGTAAAGGAGGCGGCCTATGAGTCAGCAATCCGACGGCCTCATGTCCGTGTTTCTTCCTTCCTTTGAGAAAGACCGAAAACGCCTTGGTTTGACGGAGGAGGAGCGCGACGCCCTCGCAAGCGATTTGATGCTCAATCCGAAGGCAGGCCCCGTCATACGCGGAACCGGGGGAGCGCGTAAATTGCGCTACGCCTTGGCAAATCGCGGAAAGAGCGCCGGAGCGCGGATTATTTACGCGGATTTCTCAGAGTATCACCGACTGTATTTTCTGACGGCCTACGCGAAGCGTGAAAAGGCGAATCTGACCGCAAAAGAATGCAACGAGTTGAAAAAACTGCTGAACATTCTGGAACAAAAACTGCAAGAAAAGTCTCCGTGAAACGATTCTAAAAAACAGGCGCGGAATGAGGGAATGAGTATGTCTATTTTTAACGAATTAAAAAAGGGCTTGGAAGAAGCGATTGCTTTTGAAGAGGGCAAATTAAACGCCCGCGTCAAAACGGCGTCGGTCACGCCGGTCGTCCGTTACAGCGCGTCGGATATTAAGAAAATCCGTCAGGACGCCGGACTGACGCAGGCGTTATTCGCGGCCTATATGGGCGTCTCGCTGAAAACGGTGGAGGCGTGGGAGAGCGGAAGAAATACGCCCGCCGGACCCGCCAGCCGTCTGTTGGCGCTCACGCAGGCGAACCCCGCGTTTCCTACGCTGTCCGGGATTATGACGCGCTAAAAAAAACGTACCCCCTCCCCTGAAAGGGGAGGGGGACAGGGGGAGGGGTTACGCGAAGAGCGCGTAGAGGGCGGTATCGTCGCCGCCGTAGCGGTAACAGCGTCCGGCGAAACGGTACGCGCCGCAACTGTCCCCCGCCAACGCCAACTGTAACGTCACGCCGGATTCGTCGGTCAGCGTGAGAATATCGTCAAAGGGGCATTTCGTCGGATTCTGCGATGTCGCGCCGGATAACAAGTCCCGCAACGCCGACAGCTTTTCCGCGTCCGATAACGCATACGTCCCCGGCTCCGGCCCGGTGTGCGCTTGCGTATGCGTCAGCGTCGCGTGGACAAGTCGACTAAGCCCGGACAAGTCCGCCACGGCGCCCGGCTGATTCCAGGTCAGCGCCTCCAGACGTACCGAAACCAGTTCCATCAGACGCGCCAGCAAGCCCTGCGCGTCGTCAATGCGCCCGTCAATATACGCCCGCGTATAGCCGCCGTAATAGAGCAGTTCGCGGACTTCCAGCGGATGTTCGTCGAGATAGTCGCCGGGATTGGACGATGTCGCGGGAGATTCCATTATCGTATCGAAAAGCGCGTCCAGAATCGGCGTCACGTCCATGTTCCAACGCTCCACGGCCTGACGATAACAGTCTTGCGTCTCCTGCATAATATACGTCTGCGTATTCAGTTCGGCGTCGGTGAGGACGGACGGGAATTTTTCGCGCACGTCGGGCCAGTAATAAGAGCCGTCGCGGGGTTCCCAGTAGTCCGTCAGCGTCGGACTTTCGCCGTCGGCGCCCATGCGGAACGTCAAGACCGCCGGGCCGCTCCGTCCCGTGACCGTCTCAAAGCGTCCGTCGCGGTAGTCGTAGCCGTTGAACAGCGTCATGAGGTACAGCGTGATAATATTTTCCCATTCGCCGCTGTCCGCTTCCGTCTCCACGGCGTCCGGGAAGATTCCTAATAATACATGGCTTTCGGCGTCAAAGTCGGCGTCGGCGTAACGGTCGCGGTCATGCGTCAGTATCGCGTCATGTACCGCGCTTTCCAGTTCCGGCGAAAGTCCATAGCCCACGCTTTGCGCGGCGCCTATCGCGTCCGGGTTCGACGGGACGATTAAGAGCTTTCCGGCGTCGGTGAGGCGTAACGTACCCGTCAGGAGCGGCGCGGAGTACGGCAATACATACCAGTCCATGCGCCACTGTTTGGCGATTAACGCGCCGTTTTCCGCCGACAGCGTGTAATTGACATAGCCGCGGTCTTGCAGTTCCGACAGCCGCCCGTTCCGGATGTCGTAGACCTCTATCCGCTCGTCAATCAGCCCCGAACCCACGCTGACCATAGAGCATAATTCGGAGTAGCCGTCGCCGTTCAAGTCGGAAAAGTACGCGTTCCACACGGGCATACCGTAGTACAACACGGTTTCCGCGCCGTCCGCGTCCGTCATGGTTATCTTTTCCGGCGTCCAATGGAACGTGACGCCCGGATATTCCACGGATTCCCGCGTCTCCTCCAAGTTCTCCCAATTCGCGTCGGCGTTGACCGTCACCCACTCTAACGGCTCCTTGCCCGATTGCGTCGCGCTTGCGGCGTCGGCGCCCTTCACGCTTGCGGCGTCCGATTGCGTCGCGGCGTTCGTCGCGCTTGCGGCGTCCGATAACGTCTCCGTTACCGCGTCCGCGTCCGATAACGTCTCCGTCGCGGTATTCGCTTGCGTCTCCGTCGCGTCGCTCTCCGCCGACGCCGGACGCGTCAGCAGACATACCGCCGCGATAACGCACGCGCATACCGCCGCGCCCGTCAGCCATAACGCCGGCTTGCGATAGTTCAACGCCGCCTTCACGCGCTCCTTGACGCCCGTCTCGCCGAACGCCAGCGGACAGACTTGCAGTCTCCGCCGCCGTAAGCCGCATTGCAACAACGCTTCCGAGTACGCGGCGCGGCGTGACGCGTCCATGTCGCGGATAACGGCCTCGTCGCAGGCCAACTCCATATCGCGGCAGAATAACGAGTACGACAGCCATACGAGCGGATGATGCCAGTACAGGCAGGTTATCAGCCACGCGCAGAGCTTCCAGAGCGTATCCCCGCGCCGGATATGGGCGGTTTCGTGGGCCAGTACGGACGCTAACGCGGATTCCGTCAGCCCCGACGGGACGTAAATCCGGGGCCGCAGGATACCGAGTACGAACGGCGTCTCGATGTCGTCGCAAATGCGCGTATTGTCCCCGACGGGCAACGACGCCGCCACGGTTCGCCGCAGTTTGATATAACTGTACAGCGACCACGCCAGCAGACCGCATAAGCCGCATAGCCAGACGCCCGACAAAATACGTATCGGGGAGATTTGCGGCGTCTCCGGGGACGTTCGCGCCGGGACGGGGTACAGTTCCGCCGGATTGAGCGGCGTCATGACAATGGCGGTATCCGGCAGGGCGTCGGGCGTTTGTAAAGCCTCGGACGACGTTTCGGCGGTAAAATCCCACTGACTTTCCGGTATCACGCCCCACGGGCTTTCCGGGACATACGGACAGAGTAAGCGTACCGCCACGACCGCCCATAAAATCATACGAAACGCCTTGGGCGCGTCGCGCAGGAGGTAGCGTAACGCGATAACGACGGCTATCACGATTCCCGACCCGACGGCGCGCTCTTGTAAATATAAGAATGCCGCTTCCATGCTTATTCCTCCTTCCGGCTCGCGTTCATACGTTCCTGTTGTCGGCTGGCGTCAATCATACGGCGGATTTCGTCGGCGTCGGCCTTGGAGAGCGGTTTCCGTGACAGGAACGCCGCCACGAACGCCGGTAGCGAACCGCCCCACGTGTCGCTGACGAACTGTTCGCTTTGCGCGGCGTAGAAGTCGGCGCGGGAGATTATCGCCGTCACTATGCCGCCGTCGTTACGGAACAGGCCTTTTCCGCATAACTTCCGCAAAACCGTGTACGTCGTGGGCTTCTTCCACTGTAATTCGCGTTCGCACAGTTTGACCAGTTCGCCCGACGCAATCGGCGCGTGTGACCATACGATGTCCGCGAAACGCGATTCCACCGCGCCTAGCGTGACTTCCTTCATGACAATTCCCCCTTTCGGGATATTGGTTGATTACCGGTAAACCAGCGTAAGTTTATCACGGATAAACCAGCCTGTCAAGTAAAAAAACAACGGGCGGATTTGTACAAGTAGCGCAAATCCGCCCGGATTCTATTTTCACGCGGCCTCCCGCGATTGCCTTACGCGTATGCGACGCTGATATTTTCGCCGTCGGAACGCACGATAACCTGTCCGTTACGCGTCAGGAAGGTCTCCACGCCCGACGATTCCAGCAGTTCCAGCGTCTCGGCGTCCTCCGGCTCCTCGTCCGACGACGTAATCACGGCGTAACGCGGCGCGGTCGTTTCCAGCAGTAACGGCAGGGGTTCGTGCCAGTTGCCGTGATGGGGCATTTTCAGGAAGTCGAACGTCCCCCAGTCGAGCGTGAGGAACTCTTCCAAACGTTCGTCCTCGGCGTCGCCCGTGAACAGAAGGCGGTTCGCGCCGTTGGTCACGGATACGATAAGCGAAGAGTTGTTGCTTGAATCGCTGTTGTACTTTGTTTTCTTGGGCGGGTTGACCGTATACGCGACGCCGTCCAGTGCGAACGAGAGGTTTTCCCGTACCGTTTCCGGCTCTATCGACGCGTTTTTCACGGCCTTGATATACTTTTCATATTCCTCGCTGTCTTTCGGGGAATTGCTTTGCAGAATGCGCTCCACGGGGAAGTTGTTGATAATCCGCGCCGCGCCGCCGACATGGTCTTGGTCGAAGTGCGTGATAATCATGAGGTCAAGTTTCGCAATGTTCCGCGCCTCCAGTTCGGCGAGAATCGTCTTTCCGAACCCCTTTTCGCCGCAGTCAATCAGGACTGCGCTTTCCGGCGTGATGAGCAGAAACGCGTCGGCCTTGCCCGCCTGAAAGCATACAATTTCCAAATCCGTCCCCGACGCCGTCAGCGTTTCGGTGACGCTTTCGGTAGCGGAATCTGTCACGGCGGCGGAAACGCTTTCGGAATCCGTCACGCCGCCGGACGCCGTTCCGGTCATGCCGCCGGACGCCGTTCCGGTCACGCCGCCGGAATCGCCCGACGCCGCGCCGCAACCCGTCAATAACAGCAGAATCGCCGTCAAAACTCTCGCCATACGCATTATAACGCCTCCTTTTCCGCAATCCGTCCGCATACGATATTCAGGTTTCCGTTCCGCGTCCGCAAGGCGTCCAGAAACGCTTTCGGCGCCTGCGACGTTTTCAGCATGATTCGGTAAGTCAGCTCGTACAACGTGCCCATGTTCGTCGTGCGGACGCGTTGGAGTTCCCAGCGGGTAGCGTATTCGTCAAGAAGGTCGTCAAAGAGGCCGTCGTAGTCGAGATTTTCGCCAATGGTGATTTTCAATTCCCGTTCGTGGGCGTTCCCGGCGCCGAAGCGGAACGCGGTCAGCGCGGCGGCGTACAGGGCGATAATAAGGAAGAACGCGACGGCCAAGGCAACGTAGCCCATGCCCGTGGCGATACCGAGCGTTACGGCAAGGAAAATCAGGCCAATCTCGCGGGCGGTGCCGGGGGCCGAGCGGAAGCGTACCAGTCCGAAGGCGCCCGCGACCGCCACGCCCGCGCCGATATTGCCGTTGACCAGCATAATGACCACCTGAACCATAGCGGGGAGCAACGCCAGCGTGAGCGCGAAACTTTGGGAGTATTTGTTCCGGTACATGCACAGCAACGCGGCGCCGAGGCCCAGCAACAGGGAAACGAGCGTGCAAATCAGGAACGCGGGGACGGTAATTTCCGTTCCGGTGATGATAGAGTTAAGCAAGGCGAAGAACCCCTTTCTTTTCTTTGTAATGTCATCCGAACCCCTCCCCCTGTCCCCCTCCCCTTTCAGGGGCGGGGGAAACGACCTTGAAAACGCTTTCCAGTCCTGTAAGTCCCTCCTGAAAGGGGGGATTTAGGGGGGTTACGCGTAAAGTGAATGACATTGCTTTCCTTATGATTCCGTTTCCGCTTCACGTGCGGGGCGGTAGAGCGCGGACGGACACAACGCCGCCACGCCGAGACCTAACAGCAGGGAAATGAGCGTACAAATCAGGAACGCGGGAACGGTAATTTCCGTTCCGGTAATGATAGCGTTAAGCAACGCGGAGAACCCCTTTCTGAAACTCCGGCGCCAGTTCGAGCGCGGGCGCGGGGCGGTGCGTCACGGACGGACGGACGATATATTGCTTATAGTACGCGCCGTACTTGGAGAAGGACGCGGAAAAGATGTTGTTTTCGCTCAACAGACGCGCCAGCCATAACGGAGCCGCGCCCGGGATTTTAATTTCCATCAGTATCTGATGTTCCTTGAGAATCGGCTGACCGTCGTCCCCGGCGCGTAAGTCGACGCGTTCGCGGCGGCCTCTCAGGTTCGTGTCGAAGGTCATGCGCAAGTCGGGGGCGCCGCGCCCGGTATAGGCCTCGCGGTCGTAGGCAATGAATGCCTTGGGCGTCGGGCGGTAGGTCTGCATAAACCAGTCAATTTCGTGGTGAATCTGGGAATCTCCGCCGGGTTCGCGTCCGTCCAGATAGGCAACCGCGTCGGCGGCGTCCATGACCACGCGCCGCTTGTAGACCACGCCGTCGTACTTCTTTTTCAGTTCCACGAACACCGTACTGTCGTCACGGGCGGGGCCGTAACTGCGCGCCCGTAACTTTTCCTTGTAGACGGGCTTTTCCAGCGAGGTACGAATCAGCAGAAAATCGTCGGTGTCGTAGTAGACATTGCAAATGGCGTAATTGCTGTATTTATCGGGCGTCATGTAGGCGTCCATGCCCGCCCGTACCGCCTCGTACTGCGCCGGGGTCAGCAGGTACTTTTTCTCGTAACGCTTGAAACTGCACTGAATCATGGTTTTTCTCCCCTTTTGTGACGGGATTATAGGCAACCGCGCCGCCTGACTGCGTCCGGGCTTGCGTCGGCGCGGCTTTGCGTTCTGATAGCTTATTCGGCGTCCGCCCCGCGAAAAATGGGGTCACGTTGGGAAAAAATTTGCCTTGCGACGCGAAAAAAAGCTGACAGCGGCGGCGTTTGCCGTGACTGTCAGCCTTACGCGTCAGCGCTTTTCCGGTTCGTCAAAGTCAATCGTAAACAGGTCGTTGGGCGTACAGTCCAGCACCTGACAGAGCGTTTCCAGCGTCTCAAAGCGGATTCCCCGGGTCTGTTGCGCCGTCATCCGGCAGACGTTCTGGTAGCTGATTCCCATTTGTCTGCTCAACCAGTAACGCGTTTTCCCGCGCTTTTCCAGCAGTTCCGAAACGTTCAAGCGAATCATATGGCATCTCCTCATGATATGTGTGGATACCATATTTTATGTAATTTCCCCCTTGCGCCGTACCTGTTTACATGATAGAATGTATTCATATGCTATGTATACATTCTATAGCGGGAGGGAAAAATTATGGCGGACTGGAAAGAAATGTATCTGACGATGTTCCGGGCGTCCGAAAAGGCTATGCGGATACTGGAGGCGGCCCAGCGGGAATGCGAAGAAATGTACATGCGCGACGGCGACGAGGACGCAGAACGAGCCGAACGCGAAGAGGAAGCGAAAGAGAAAGCGGAAGAGGAAGCGGCAAAGGAAGAGAAATAAGCCGTAGCCCTAACCCGCCACGGACGACAGAGACGGATGTTTCCGTTTCCGTCGTCCGTCTTTTTTGTCCGACATAGATTCTCCCAAAAAGTCAAATGTTAATGTATCAAAGTTTTCTTAGAAAGTCAAGCTATTTTGTACGATGATACAGTAATTTTTTACTCGGGAGTAATTCTATGCTGAATTATAAACTTGCGGAACAGATACGAAAATTGCGAAAAGCAAAAAGAATGAATCAGGTAGAACTCGGAAAGCGTCTCGGCGTTACGAAAGCATGTATCTGCAACTGGGAAAATGACAATGTACAGCCATCCGTGGAAATGCTGGTACGTCTGGCGTCGTTTTTCTCCGTCTCTACCGACTACATGCTGGGCTTTGAACCGGGCGAGTATATCGACGTGACCGGATTGCCCGATGACGTTGTCGCGCACGTGCGGCAGATTGTCGAGGATTTGCGGGCCGTGGAATCCAAAAGCTGACGGCGTCACAGCGCTGTTAGAAAGCGTACAGCAGGGAGTGGATACCTTGATACAACGTATGGCGGATGTGCGGACAGACCACGACGAAACCCAAAGGCAATTAGCGTCGGCTCTGGGCTATCATCAGGTACAGATTGCCCGTTATGAGACCGGCAAGAACGCCCCTTCCATTGACTACCTCATAAAATTTTGCCGACATTATCGCGTCAGCGCGGATTACCTTTTGGGACTGCCCAAAGATTACGACTGGCCCCGGTGAATTCGCCCCCCCGAATCCGCGACGGGCGACGGAGACGAATTTTTTTCCGTTTCCGCCGTCCGTCCTTTTTCACGCGCCGCCGCGCCGGAAGAAAAATTTTCGTTCAGGTGTATACAAACGGGAAAAAGTATGATATAATGTCCCATGTTTTACGGGGCGTACAGCGGCGAATGGCAAATTCTGACAGTTTCCGCCGCGTTCCCCGCGCTTTTACTTGTATTTTACCGTGGAAGCGCCGCTTTCCGCGGTCAAATAATAGACAGTCGTTATACCCGCCGGGGCGTACTCCTGTTTTCCGTGTGGCGTTACGGGGCCACGCGGACTGTAAGGACGCGCTCTCATTTCCCGCGCCCTTCCCCGTCCGGGACGCTGTCAACAAATTTTTGAGTATCGAAAAGGAGTTCCAGCGAATTTTATGGCAGAAAAATTGAAAATTATCCCCCTCGGCGGCCTGAACGAAATCGGAAAAAACATGACCGTCTACGAGTACGGCGGCGAAAGCATCGTCGTCGACTGCGGCATGGCCTTTCCGGAGGATGATATGTACGGCATTGACTCCGTCATCCCCGATTTCACATGGCTGATTAAAAACCGCGCCCATATCCGGGGACTGTTCATCACCCACGCGCATGAGGACCACGTGGGCGCGATTCCGCACGTGCTAAAGCAGATTAACATTCCCATTTACTGCACGCGCCTGACCGCCGGTCTGATTAAGCTCAAACTCGAAGAGCATGACCTTGTGCAGACCACGCGCCTGATAACCGTCTCGGCGGGGGAGCGCGTGCGTACCGGGAAATTTGACGTGGAATTTATACACGTCAACCACTCCATCGCCGATTCCGTCGCGTTCGCCATTCATACGAAAATGGGCACGGTCATTCACACGGGCGACTTCAAAATCGACTCCACGCCCATTGACGGCGAAGTGATTGACCTTGCCCGGTTCGGCGAACTGGGCCGCGAAGGCGTGTTGTGTCTGTGCGCCGACTCCACCAATGTCGAACGCCCCGGCTATACGATGAGCGAGCGCGCCGTCGGCGAGACGTTCGCCCGACAGTTTCAGGGCTGTCAGGAGCGCGTGCTTGTGACAACGTTCGCCTCCAACGTCCACCGCATTCAACAGGTACTCGACGCCGCCGCCGCTTGCGGACGGAAAGTCGCCGTGACGGGCCGTTCCATGGAAAACATTATGAAAGTCTCCATGGAATTAGGCTATATGAAAGTCCCGCGCAATACGCTGACCGACATCAACCGTCTGAAACTGTTGCCGAAGGAAAAGCAGGTTATCGTAACCACCGGGTCGCAGGGAGAGGAAATGAGCGCCCTGTACCGTATGGCGTTTTCGATTCATAAGCAGGTCGAACTCGGCCCCGGCGATAAGGTTATCATTTCCGCGTCGGCGATTCCCGGCAACGAAGTCACCGTCAGCCGCGTTATCAATGAGTTGTTCAAGAAGGGCGTGAAGGTCGTCTATAACAAGGCCGATATGCTCCACGTCTCCGGGCACGCCTGTCAGGAGGAACTCAAAATCATCCACGCGCTCACGAAACCGCAGTTTTTCGTACCGCTCCACGGCGAACAGCGGATGTTGCAAATCCACGCCCAGCTTGCGCAACAGATGGGCATGGAACGTAACCATATCGCAATCGGCGAAAACGGCTCCGTGATTGAAATTACCCCGCGTACCATGAAATTCGGGACGCCCGTCCCCGCCGGGGAAATTTACGTGGACGGCTCCGGCGTCGGCGACGTGGGCGCCGTGGTCATGCGCGACCGTCGGCGTCTCGCCGAAGACGGTATGGTTGTCATCGTCCTTCCGATTTCCTCCCGCGACGGCGGTCTGTTAGCCGCACCGGAAATCATCACACGCGGCTTTATCTACGTCAAGGAATCCGGCGACATGATGCACGAGTTGCAGTCCGTGGCCATGGAAGCGGCGGAATCCCTAACCCCGCGCCGTCCCCGCGACGACGGCGAGTTACGCGGCGCGGTCAAGGCGGCGGTCAGCGGCTATCTTTACAAGAATACCCGCCGCAGTCCCATGGTGATTCCCGTCGTCACCAGACTGTAACGTAAAGCTATATTATACTTGCCCTATCCGTTAGGCGTAAGCATACTTGCCCTTACCCGTTAGGCGTAATGAAACTTGCCCTCATCCAGCGCTGCGCGCCACCTTCCCCCGTTCCGGGGGAAGGGTAAACTTGTCAGCGGAATCGTAGCAACGACGCGGAATCATTGCGAAAACTTTGCGGGGTTGCGACAAAAAAGCCTTCCCCCCTTGGGGGGAAGGTGTCACGGCGTCAGCCGTGACGGATGAGGGGTAAAGAAATAAGGAGTTAACTATTGTGAAATACGGACGTATCTATAATTTTTCGGCGGGGCCGGCGATAATGCCCGAACCCGTCTTAGAGGAAATCGCCGCGGAAGTGATGAATTATCACGGCTCCGGCATGAGCGTCATGGAAATGAGTCACCGTTCCGCCGTGTTCCAGCGTATCCGCGACGACGCCGAGAACGATTTGCGCAAGCTGATGAACATTCCCGATAACTACCGCGTACTGTTTATTCAGGGCGGCGGCACGTTGCAGTTTGCGATGGTTCCTATTAATCTTATGCGTAACGGCGCGGCCTGTTATATCGAAAGCGGCGCGTGGTCGCAAAAAGCCTTAGCCGAGGCGAAACGTTACGGTAACGTTATCGTAAGCGCGTCGTCGGCTGACCGTAACTTTACCTACGTTCCCGACTGCGCCGCGCTTGACATCCCCGCCAACGCCGACTACGTCTACATCTGCGAGAACGAAACCATTCACGGCACGACGTATTATCACTTACCGGAAACGTGCGGAAAGCCGTTAGTGTCCGACCAGTCGTCAATGTTCCTGTCGCGGCCCTGCGACGTGTCCAAGTACGGCCTGATTTTCGCGGGCGTACAGAAGAACGTCGGCCCCGCGGGTATGGCCGTCGTTATCGTCCGCGACGAACTCATACGCGACGACCTTGACCCCAAAGTCCCCGTCTACCTGCGCTACCGTACCCACGCCGACAACGATTCCATGTACAATACGCCGAACTGCTGGTCATTGTACTGTTGCGGGAAGGTGTTCCGCTACCTGTTGGAGTTGGGCGGCTTGGAGGAAATGCGGCGCCGTAACGAGCGCAAAGCCGCGATTTTATACGATTTCCTTGACCGTAGCGAATTTTTCCGCGCCACCGCCGACAAAGCTGACCGTTCGCTCATGAACGTGCGTTTTGTGACGCCGTCGCCGGAACAGGACGCGGAATTTGTGGCGGCGTCGAAAGCGGCGGGATTTGAGAATCTGAAAGGGCATAAGAGCGCGGGCGGCCTGCGGGCGTCGATTTTCAACGCCATGCCCCGGGAAGGCGTCGAGGCGTTAGTCGCGTTCCTTGACAAGTACGAGAAGGCGCATAAATGATATGATGAAACCGCCGTTCCCCGGAATCCTAACGGGGCGCGGCGGCTTTATAGTTTCCCTAACGCATGGGTGATTTTAGAAATAAGTTCTGTTGTGTCGGCGGTTTCAAAAGATTCTCCGCCGTTGAAAATCTGGAATGGCCTAAGTTGAGAGTGCAATCTGGGGAGTGTTTGCAATTCGCCTATTTGGAAAGGAAGCAAAAGAGGATGGGCGTTTTTGCTTTCATTATAGTATGTTCGCGCCAGCACCGTTTCTATATATACGAAACCGGAATTGTTAGCGCCTTCATCCAGAAGCAACAGGAATATCTTGCACTTGTCAAGAGCATTTAAGATAGAATCAACCCATTCCCCGGGTTTTACATCTCTTGGCGCGTACCAACAGAAAATTCCTGCGCTTTCCAGTATATTAACAAATTTACGCACAAACGGCGTTGAATTGTTAGATACATGGTAGCTGACAAAAACATCCAAAGAAGAACCTTTTTGCTTTTTCTCCCCCTGTAGCTGTTTAACTTGCGCTTCCAGCAAGGAGATTTTGAGATTTAGTTCATCTATTATTTTCTGTTGTGGGGATACAAATGCAACTTTCTGCTTTCTGGATGCAAAATAGGATACAAAGATGTCCAATATCGACAGGTATTTTGCGACCAGTGGACTTTGTCGAGTTTCAGGGAGTTTGCTTGTAATACGTTCAATCAGTAGTTGAATATGTTGCGAGTCAGGAGGATTGCCTTTGATAATATGAAAATTGGCAAGATAATACCCCAAACTGTCTGGTAAGGCACAATCATCTACCTTAAAAGGCACTACTGCCATAGATTTACGCGTCATCATCCGTCTAAATGCTAACGCTACTTCATTTAAAACGTGTTGTGACTGTGCGCTTTCCTTATTAATCACAAGCAAAAAGACCTTGCAGTTCTTAATTTCTCGTGGAATAAAACTTGCAAAATCTGCGCCAACGGGCAAATCTCGTCCCGCATACCAACAGGAAATGCCGACACTTTCCAATTCAGCGGCAATCTGGTCTACGATTCCGTCTATGCTTCTGTGATAGCTGATGAACACGTCCGCCAAGACCGCCGCCCCCTTTCCGTGGTACGCCACGGCGACAGTATAGCACAGTTTCCGCGCATTGTCCACAATTTTTTTCGCCGTCCGCGCCCCTTGACGTTACGACGCTTTGCGGCTATAATGGGACTTACGAACGGCGGAACGGGTCGGGCGCGGCGCGTTCCGGGAATCAGTTCCGGTCAGTCCGGCAAGTTTGGAAAAGGAGACAGAATCATGAACGTACTGGTTATTAACGCGGGCAGTTCTTCCCTGAAGTATCAGCTACTGAACCCTGACAGCGGCGTACTGCTGGCCAAGGGGCTGTGCGAGCGTATCGGCATTGACGGTAAGTTCACGTACAAGGCCGAGGGCAAGGCGACGAAGGACGCCGTGGACGTGCCCATGCCCACGCACGCCGAAGCGATTCAGGCCGTCATGGACGCGCTGACCGATTCCGCCAACGGCGTTATCGGCTCCATGAAGGAAATTGACGCCGTGGGTCACCGCGTGGTGCACGGCGGCGAGGCGTTCAACAAATCCGTGCTGATTACGGACGAGGTTTTGAAGGCTATTGAGGACTGCATTCCGCTGGCGCCGCTCCACAATCCCGCGAACCTGACCGGAATCCGGGCGTGTCAGAAGGTCATGCCGGGCGTACCGATGGTGGCGGTATTCGATACGGCGTTCCACCAGACCATGCCGGCCCGCGCCTATATGTACGCGCTTCCCTACGAGTACTACGAAAATGACAAAGTCCGGCGTTACGGCTTCCATGGCACGTCGCACAAGTACGTAGCCGGACGCGCCGCGGCGATGTTGGGCAAAAAGCCGGAGGAACTCAAGCTCATTTCCTGTCACTTGGGCAACGGCTCTTCCGTGACGGCGGTGGACGGCGGCAAGAGCGTCGATACGTCCATGGGCTTTACGCCGCTGGCGGGCGTCCCGATGGGCACGCGTTCGGGCGACTTGGACGCGGGCATTTTGCAGTACGTCATGAACAAGTACGGCCTGAGCATTGACGAAATGCTGAACGTACTGAACAAGAAATCGGGCGTACAGGGCGTATCGGGCGTGAGTTCGGACTTCCGTGACCTGACCGACGCGTTTGAGAAGGGCAACGAGCGCGCCGGGCTTGCGGTGGATATGTTCAACTACGGCGTGAAGAAACTGATTGGCGCTTACGCGGCGGCGATGGGCGGCGTGGACGCGATTATTTTCACGGCGGGCGTGGGCGAAAACAGCGCGGCGCAGCGTATGGCTATCGCGTCGGGACTGGAATTTATGGGCGTGAAGATGGACGCCGACGCGAACAAAGCGCGTGGCAAGGAGACGGTCATTTCCGCGCCGGATTCCCGCGTGAAGGTACTGCTGATTCCCACGAACGAAGAGCTGATGATTGCCATGGATACCGCCGCTATCGTGAAGTAATGCGGTTGTCATTCGCGTGATAATAATCCCCTAAATCCAATATCATTCACTTTAAGAAAATCCAATATCATTCACTTTAAGAAGAACCCCCCTAAATCCCCCCTTTCAGGGGGGACTTACCGAAACTTGCAACGTAACTTTATTAATTTTACGTTTCAAATTTCGTTCCCCCGCCCCTGAAAGGGGAGGGGGACAGGGGGAGGGGTTAAAGCTCATGACATTGCGCGTATCATACGGTTACGATATGGAAACGATACGAAAACTCCCGGAACTGATAAGCGTACTGATAACGGCGGCGCGAACGATTCCGCCGCGTAACGTTCTGACAGCGTTCGGCGTATGGCTGATAATTTTCGCGTTGCG
>JAFSOM010000016.1 GCA_017447005.1 Oscillibacter sp. | reverse complement strand
TTTTGAATCTCTGGATAAAGTGGAGGAACGCCTTTGCGAAGTTATCTGCGCTTTAACAAATGAAACCGTTGTTCGTATCACAAAACGGGACTGGCTTGGGAAGTTGTTTTTGTCGACTGGTTAAAACGGAAATAGTATCAGCCAGCGGTACAGGACGGTCAGAAACAGAGACGCCAGCGCTACAATTTCCGCCAGCACAATGATGAGATAACGTATCAGCGTCCTGATAATTTCCTCCATGCTCAAATCCGCCGCCAGTATCGCCACCGCTTCTCCGGAAGAATCCAAAATCGGAATCAGACCCGTGTACATATAGCCAAATTCCGTCCGGTTGCGGTAGTAGCTGACATGGCTTCCGTCGTTCATGCGCTCCAGATAGTAACCCGCGACTTCCGCGGAATAACTGTCTCCGGTCAACTCGCCCAGCGTCACGGAATAAAATTCCTCGTTTTCCATCCGCTCCGCCTTCGTAACTCCCGCCATGACGTTCATCATATTGTCCGTGTCGTTCAGGTTCAGCGGCTTCACAATACAGACAAACGCGAAATCATAGAGTTCTTTTACGCGGTTCAGAAAATCCTGCGTCCAAATCCAATCCTGCGTCTTCTCTCCGCTTTCCATGCACATTTTCAGGTCGTCGGCCTCAATCTCCGTCAGCGTCAGTTCCAGCGCGTCTCCGATATAGGTCTGATATTTTTCAATCATACCCTGATAATAGATGAGAAAGCCCAGAGCGGCCAGCGTCAGACACAGCAGGGCGATGAACGCCCCGCAACCGAAGAGAATACTGCGCCGGAGCGGATTGCGGTATTTTTTCATCTTTCGTTTAGCTCCTTTCCGTTCAACAGCATATGTCCGCCGCCGAACGCGGCAATGACGAGGCAGAATTGGGATACCGCGCCCAAAAGAGGACGTTGCGCCATCAGGCGGGCAAAGACAATCGGTCCCAGAGATTCGCCAATGTTTTCAGAAAAGTTATAAACGCCTATGGCCCTGGCTTCCCCATAACGATGAACCTGCTTCCGCTTGAGGAACCATGTCTGCTGCAAGGTTTTACCATACGCGGCGGCAACGCCCATCAGCAACAGCGCCAGCGCTATGCCCAGCATACTGCGCATACAGGCGAATGCCATCAGCGCTACGATATTTGTCGCATACGCCGCGTACATTCCCCGGTTGCCCAACAGTTTTGTCACGCGATTTGTCAGCGTATCGCCCGTCAGAACCGCCACTTCCGAATAGACCATAATCAGAATGGATACGACGGTTTCGTCATAGCCCATGTTCCCGCAGAACACCGGGACAAAGTAGAATACAAAACTGCTAAAGATAATATAGGGATTCTGAATCAGAATGATAAAGCTCATGACCGGCTTGCTGAACAGGAACCGCAGAGTGGAAATTCCCTCCGCCGCCTGTTCCTCTTCCCGCGCCTGCGCCGCCAGCAATCCTTCCAACTGCCGCAGAAGCAGATGTCCCAGCAACATCAGGCACAGCCATACCAGCGCCACAATCAGAAAAACCGCCCGCTGTCCCAGCGCTACCGCCAGCAGGGAGCCAAGAAGCATTCCAAAGTTGATGCCGGACAGGTACGCCGCGTTATAGACCGTAAAGCCCCACTGCCGATTCGTCTCGTCCCGAATACAGGTCAGCAGGACGTAGGTAGCGTTAGTAATCAGGCCCACGCCGATACCGTCAATCAACAGCCCGAAAAAGAGCGTATTGTAAGACGGAAACAGAAACATGAGCAGATTGCCGCAGAGGGAACAGGTTGTGCTGATGGTCAAAATCCGTCCGATTCCCAGACGCCGCACCCCCTCCGCCGTAAACAGCGACATCACGCCTATGGTAAAGATATTGACCGTCAGAGGAAGAGAAGCCATAAATTCCCGCGATTCTTCCGCAAAGACGGCGCTGTTGCGCAGAATCCACACGGGCAGGAACGTAGAGGTCATGTTGTAACAGGCAAATACCGCGAATACCAGCAGCCGTATCAAGTGTCCGGGCAGCGCTTCCGAATCCCCTTCCGACAGGTTGGTTTTGTACAGGCTTATGTTGGTAAACCACGCCATGATTTCCGACGCAATCAGCCAAATCAGCATCATAATAATGACGATAGACAAAAGAATCTGAACTTGCAGGCGTGTGATCATCTCCTGAATCACATAGGTATCGGCGCCAACCATCACCACCCCGCTGACCTCGCCGTTTTCCAGAATCGGCGCTTTTACGGAAAGATAAGTGCCGGATATGTCTGTTACATTGTCGCTCCAGAGCGTTCCCGCGTTTCCATGTGACTGGAAAATCCGCCGCACTTCTTCCGTGTCCGCGTCGTCCAGCGGAAAATAGACTCCAATGGACTGATCCAAATACGCCACGGCAAAGGCGCTTTCGCCATCGTCGGATAACCGGAGAATATTACAATAAAGCCGCCGATTCATATCCAAGTTCAAAGGAAATACCCGTTCCATAATTTCGCACAGCGTCCGATATTCGTCGCCGTTAAAATCTTCCGCGTGGCGGATACGCGAAATCGTCCCGGCAGGAATCTGGTTAGCCACAATGTACGCGCTGTTTTCCATCTGATCCATCAGCCTTTGGCGGTAGATACTGCTAAAGTTGCTGAGAAGCATTCCGCACAGTAGAATGGATACCGACGCCACCGCGCCAATGACCCAGAAGGAAACCATCTGCGGAAGCGCATATTTGCGGGTGAAAAAGCATACCGCGATACGAACCAGCAGAAGCAATGCCACAAGAGCCAGCGCCACAACGCCCGCGAACCAGACTGCCTGCAAGACCATGCGCCGTGTCGGTTTGGATAGGGAGAGATACATCCGGCTTTCCGCGCCGTATTCTACCCGCAATCCGTCCTCTTCCAGATACAACGCGCCTTTCCCGTCCCGTGTGAAGTTCAACGTCTGCGAGGCGGTTTCCGCCAGCGCGACGCTACTGTGCGCGGCACTCCGCGCCCGGATAGCCATCCCGTTGCGAATATCCGTAAAGCAGACTTCGCCGCTGGAGGAAATGGCGATACGATAGGGAATCCGCTCACCTTCCCCTTTCCATCTGGTGGAGTAAACCAGCGCCCGCTTTCCATTCTCAAACGCGGTAATTGTCCCGTTCTTTTCCATGACATAGATTGCGTCGCGGTAAAACGCGCAGTCGCTTACCGCGTTGAAGGCGTTTTCAAAATAAATCCGTTGCGCGCGTTCCTCTCCGTCCGCCAGCGCAACGCGGCGCGCTATAATCGCATTGTCTTCACATTCTACGTAAGACAGTACGCCCTCCTGAATGCTGACGCCGTAAAAGCGGTGTTTGTTGACCGCTTTGGAAGTGTAATCCCGCTCCGCAAGAGTTCGCACATAGCGCTCTCCGTTAAAAACTGCGATTACTTCTCTGGACAACAGCATTCCATCCCATTCGGAAGCGGACAGATAGAGAAGTCCGCCGTCTGTGGCGAAATCATCGATGTACAATCCGCCGCCCTCTCCGGCTGTCGGATTCATCAGCGCATAGCGGATATGGGCGTCTTCGTCGAAACACAGCAGACGCCTGTGGCCATCGTCCACCACATAATAAAGTCCCTGCTCATCCTGTTTGGCATTGTAACCGAGCGTAATATCCGTCGTGGACGTAAAGACCTGAGAAAACGGCATGGAAAACGTCCAGCAGAACCACAGCAACGCCGCCACGACCGCAACCAGAACCAAGTCCGCGCATTTCAGGTTCCGGGAAAGGAAGTATTCCCCGCACACACGGAGCGCGTTGCCTTTTTTCGGTTTCTTTTTCATCCCTTTCAGCTTCAGCATTATGGTTCTCCTTCGGATAATCCATTGTCATAATGGTCATACGCTTTCCACTGTGGAGGCGCGAAGTAGAACAGATGAATCCCGTCGCCGCTGAACAGTTCCGGAAACAGGATGCAGCCCATTCGCAATGCGTTCCTGTGCGCCGCTTTGCATTTACGATAGGAGTCCATTTCCGTCATATTGTTGACTTCCAGGATATTTTCCGCGCCAAAGAGGTAAAAGGGCAATGCGGGCATGGAGACGTAGTCTTTGACGGATTCCATTTTTTCCGGAAACCGGGTTAAGTGTCTCAGGAGCTTATGACGTTCAATATAGGGCGCCCGATCCCGATACCATGTCTCTACAGCCGCCGCATTCCGTTTATGGACGCAAAGGAAATGTTCAATCCGCCAATGCGATTGCAGCGCGTCAATGGCTTTGAGGAAGAAATTTGTAATGCAATCGGAAACCGCGTCAAATTCCGCCAGCGTTTGCGCCCGCAGTTCCTCCGGAACAAATTCCAGCACGGAAAGCAGATATTTACAGTAGGACATATCCGGAATTGGAATGACCAGCGGTCCTCCAAGGGCGGCGGCCATTTCAAAGGGATAACGCAGATTCAAATATTCCTGCGGCGTGAGGGCCTGTTTTTCCTGCCGGAATGAAATCCGCTCTGTCTGTTGGCCATGCAAGCGCAGATATTCCGCCAGAGTTTCTGACGCGTCGCAAGAGTCCTTTCGCGTATCCGTGGCGAAAAGCTCCGCGGACAGATTTTCCGTTCCGGGCGGATACGCTTTCCCGTTGGCGTAATCGAACAGACGCGCGCGCCCGTTTTTCAGTTGGACAGAAACCAGAACTTCATGTTCCCCAAACAGGCACGGACCGCCCTCTACCGCCACTGTTTTTCCGCGTTTCCACTCCGTCAGGAGGGAATCCAGATTGTCGGTCAGATAAGGGAATTTTTCCCGGCTCTTATACTGGATATGACCGAAAGGCGGAAACGCTTCCGTCACCTGCGCAAAGTCCATGATGACGCCACTGTCTTTGAAACGCAGTTTCCCGCCTTCCCACTCGTAAAAATCTCCGGAAATCAGGCGGAAATCCAGCATATCTTTATTCGAGCGGACGTAATCCGTTTCCTCTAACGCGCGTCCCTTCCGCGCAATCATTTCCCTTATGGTGTATTCCACAATCAGTCTCCTTTATCGTTCTCCATGCACTCTCCCTTCCCCCTCCTTCTGATGGCTCCCACGCGCCTTATTCGATGTTCAGGATGTCTACAAATCCCGTGACCTCGAATATCTCCATCACCGCGTCACTGGCGTTGCGCACCGTCATTTCTCCCTGACGGTTCATCACTTTCTGCGTCGACAACAGCACCCGCAATCCAGCGGAGGACACATACGCCAGTTCCGCCAAATCAATCGTCAAATTCTGTACGCCCTTCAGCGCGGTTTTGAGTTCCGTCTCCAGCTTCGGGGCCGTAGACGTATCCAGCCGTCCCTCCAACGATACCGTCAGGTTGGCTTCGTTGCGCTCCATCTTGATTGTCATTGTCGTTTGCTCCTCCCCATTTTCCATATCCCCGTCTGAACTTCCGCTCCCGGCAAATCGGGCATTGTTCAGGCTCTCCAAGTATCTTGTCCGCGCCCGTTCGCTTACGCGTTTTGCGCATCCAATTGCTGGCGAGATACCAGTTCCGCAAAAAAGCCGTTCCGCTTCATCAGCTTCTCATAACTGCCGTCTTCCACAATTCGCCCCTGATCCATCACAATAATGCGGTCGCACTGGCGGATAGTGGACAGCCGATGCGCGATTACAATCCTCGTGCTTTTGTACTTCCCCAAAGAATCCGACACTTTTTTCTGCGTCAGATTGTCCAGCGCGCTGGTCGCTTCGTCCATCATCAGAATTTTCGGATTTGGCGCGATAGCGCGGGCAATTAGGATTCTCTGGCGTTGCCCGCCGGAAATCCCGCCCTGTCCGTCCGATACCAGCGTAAACATCCCCATTGGCATTTCCCGGATGTCGTCCGCAATGCCCGCGGTTTCCGCCGCCTCCCATGCCTGCTCCAGTGTCAGCCACGGCGCGGAAATGACAATATTGGAGTAAATATCCCCGGAAAACAGTTTTCCGTTCTGCATGACGGTTCCAATTTTCCGGCGCAGGGATTTCAAATCCAGCCGCGTGAGGTCCTTGCCGTCGTAGTATACCGCGCCTTTCTGCGGCGTCTCGAAACCCAGCAGAATCCGCATCAGCGTGGACTTGCCGCACCCGCTCTTTCCCACAATCGCCACATATTGTCCGGAGCGGATTTTCAGAGACAGATTGTCCAGTATGGCGGGCGTATCCTCCCGGTAACGGAATGTCACATTGTTCAATTCGATGTTTCCGGACAGGCGTTCCACTACCTGTTTTTCTTCCGACACTTCCGGTTCCGCTTCCAGAATGGGTCGCGCCATATCCAATACCGGCTTGATTTGCGCCATAGACAAGGCGACGGCGGAGAGTTGCGCGAACGCGCCGGAGGCCAGCGCATAGGCGGCGTTGAAGGCGTAGTAATCGGACGCGGATACGCCGCTTTTCACCGCTGCGTAATAGATAGCGAATGTTCCCGCCAGCGTCACGGTCATATTGAGCGCCGCTCCGACTTTCAGAAATGCCGGAGGGTTGTACAGCAGTTCCGCCTCTTCCGCGTAGAGCCGCCCCCAGCGGGCGAAAGCTCTTTTTTCCGAGCCGGAGAGTTTGAGTTTCTGAACTCCGGAAATCAGCGCGTAACTCAGGCCGCGTTCTTTACTGGCAAGTTCCATGCGCTGTTGCGTAATCCCGGTTTGCAACAGGGCGGTCAGAATGGAAATTGCCGTCGTCGCTCCCAATACGCAAAGCGCGGGCGTTACCAGCGCGGGCGCGTAGACAAAAATCTGCGTTACATACAGCAAGGAAAACAACGCGACCGTTCCCGCAGACAAGGCGACGCCTATCAGCTTTTCCGCTAACAGCGTGACATACTGAACGCGGTTGGACAGCTCTCCCGCGCTGTACTGCTTGAAGAACGCTGCGGGAAGGGAAAGCGCGCGCATCATAGCCGCCGCTTCCACCAGCACGGATAAGCGACGGGTAATCCGTTCAATGGAAATGGAACGGATTACAGTGAAGAGCAGGGCGCTGACAGACGCGCAAACCAGCGCGGCAGAGACAGCGGCCAGAAGCGCCGTACTTTTCAAAAGCAGGACGCTGGAAAAGAGCAGGGCGTTCAGGCGCGGCGTCAGCAGACCGGCCAGCGTCGCCGCCAGAGCCGCCAGAAAAAATGACGCCAAGTCGGACGCAGCGATATTTTCCGCCATAAAACGCAACAGGTGTAAGCAGTCAAGTAAAATGTACCAAAACGCGCCACAAAGTGTACCAGTGAAAAGTCAGGATTGCGTAATGGAGCGGCGATGCTCCAGACGATAGCTGTTGCCGGTCATGTTGATAATCTCGCAGTGATGAACGAGAC
>JAFSOM010000186.1 GCA_017447005.1 Oscillibacter sp. | reverse complement strand
TGCGCTCGGATATTTACAGCGTGGGCGCGACGCTTTATCATCTTCTGACGGGCGTCCGGCCTCCGCAGAACGCCGAGGAAGTCCCCGCCATCACGGAGAAGGGCGTCAGTCCGGCGGTGGCGGCGATTATCCAAAAGTCCATGCGGCCCAATCCCGACGAACGCTATCAGACCGCCGCGGAAATGCTCGCCGCGTTTGAGAATCTGCGCCGGAACGACCCCCGCGTCAGACGCCGCCGCCGCGCCGTCGCCTGTACTGTCGCGGCGCTTGTGACGCTGTTTCTTGCGGGCGGCGCGTTGGCGTTCGCCGGACAGCGCGGAGTCGCCGAACTGGACAGCGAACGCGTTCTTACGGAACAGGCCGCGAACGCGTTACGCGCCGGAGATAAAGTTTCCGCCGTGCGCCTGTCCGCCCGGACGCAGACATTAGAGCGCGGAATCTTTGACCCGCCCAATCTGCCGGAGGGCCAAAAAGTGTTGACGGACGCTTTGGGCGTCTATGATTTGGAGAGCGGCTTCGACGACTATCGAACGCTGGATTTGCCGTCCGCGCCGCTGAAAGTTTCGCTTTCCCCGGAAGGAAGCCGGTTAGCGGTCATTTACGCGTGGGAAATGGCGGTCTACGATTTGGATACTATGGAACGCCTCGCCGCGCTGGAAACGGAGGAGTCCGCGCTTTCCGACGCCGTGTTCCTTGACGAAAACCGCGTGGCGTATGCGGGCGCGGGCGTCGTGCGCGTCTATGACGTATCGGAAGGCCGGGAACTGTGGGCGGGCGAACGCGGTACAAAAATCGTCCGCTCCGCCGACGGACACAAACTCGCGTCCGTTTACAAGGACGAACCCGCCGCGCATATTTATGACGCTGACACCGGAGAATTGCTCAAAACCGTCTCTTTTCAGGGCAAACGCCAATGGGTCGCGGCGAATGACCGCTATCTTGACCCCGGCGATAATCTGTTGGCTCTGAACGCGGACGGCTCTCTGCTGGCGGTCAGTTTCGACGACGGAAGTCTGACGGTCTTCTATCTGGACGACGAGGAAGGCGGAAATTTGGAAGTCCTTGACCCGTCGGATTTTATTCACTTTGAGGGCGGATTTCAGGGACGTTATCTGGCCTTCTCCGCCTGTACGGGTTCGGAAGACAGCTATTCCATGTTCGCGGCTGTCGACACCGTGGAACTTGCGCAAACCGTGCTCTTCGATTTAAATGGCCCGGTTCGCGTACAGTGCGACGAGAGCGGCGTATACTTCACCGCCGGAAACCATCTCCTGAAAGTCAATCCGGCCACCGGAGACTATACGGAGGCCGCGTATACGGAAAACGACATCGCCGCGTTCCGTCATGCCGGCGAATACGCGATTGTCAGCGAAACAATGCCCGGTCAAAGCGGTCGCTTCTCGTTCTTTGACCGCTACGCGGGAGAAATGGCGCGGATAGACATGGACGCGTCCGGCGACTTCGCGGACTTGTCCGGGCAATTCGCCCTCACGGGCAGTCATAACGCGCCGACTTTGCGCCTCATGAAACTTGACGACCATGCCGACGCCCGGATTTTCTCCTATGACCCCGCCTATGTCCACGACGAGGCGCGGTTGAGCGCCGACGGCCAAACCGTTACGCTGTTCCGCTACGACGGTTTCCGCGTGTTCGACATCGACGGTCAACTGATTGCCTCTCAAGTTATCCCGGACGCTAGGGAAGTTTACGACCAGCAGTTCCGCCGCGACGGGGAGAAATCGTGGCTGGAAGTGACCTATAATAACGGATTCGTCCGCGACTACTCCGCCGCTGACGGCTCCGTACTGGACGAGCGTCAGAGCGACGCGCCGGATTTATCCTTGACCGAGGAGTTTCTTACCGACAGTTTCCGGATTGTCCGCACGCTGCACGACGCCCCGGTTGTCTATGACCGCCAGAGCGGAAAGCGAATCCGGGAACTGCAACAGGACGATACATTAACCTATGTCGACCAAATCGGCGACCGCCTCATGACATGGTATCTCACGGCGCAGGGCGAGTGGTACGGGCTTTTGCTGGATGAAAATCTTGAAACGTTGGCGCGTTTGCCGTACCTTTGCGACGTTCTTGACGACTGGGTTGTTTTCGATTATCCTTCCGGCGAATTGAAGGAAAGTCCGCTGTATTCGCTGGAAGAATTGCTGTCCATGGCGGAGACGTATTCGTAACGCGTCAAGAGCGGAGACGTATTCGTAACGCCTCAGGCGTCGGAAACGCGCTCGTAACGCGTCAAATAAAGTTGATAGCCGTTTCCCGTTCCGGTTCCGGCGCGGGAACGGTTCATCATATCGTGGGAAATTTTGCGGTTTCCCATATTTTACAAAATATGGAAGGAAGCGATTCAATGAGAAAAAAAGCGTTTACCCTGCTTTTGGCGCTGGTCATGGTTTTCTCCATCCTCCCGCCGCCCGTATCCGCGACGGACAACGCGAAAACCATGGAAACGCCGCTGGAGATTGGCGCGGAAGCCTCCTTGCAAGCCCCGGACAGCGTTATCGCCTACAATCTCCTGAACCGGACGGTTCCCGTTACCGCCTACAACCCGGACGGGAGTTTCTCCATTCCACTGGAAGAGAATCCCTTCTTCCCGTATGAGGTCTTGTTTACCGTGGACGGAA
Organism: Oscillibacter sp.; assembly: GCA_017447005.1. GTDB lineage: Bacteria > Bacillota > Clostridia > Oscillospirales > Oscillospiraceae > Oscillibacter. The sequence goes on along the minus strand of JAFSOM010000186.1, from coordinate 4,416 downwards.
CCCCCTCCCCGCAATGGTTCATGGACGCGGACGACGTTGTGACGGTCGAGGGACACGCTTTCTCCGTCACGTTCGACGGAATCGCCCGGTATCTGGGAATCCGGGCGGGCGGCGTTTATGTCCCGTCCTACCCTAAGGGGAAAAATTTCTCCGACGATGGAAACCCGTACAGTTCCCATGACCTGTTCCGAAGCGTTGACCTGTCCGGCGCGCTCCCCAACGAACTGCGAAGCGTACTGATTGAAGGCGTCCTGTGTCCCGACAGCGGCGGCATTCTGTGGTCGGACGCCTTCACGGATACCTATACCCGCGTTACGCCGGAATCGCCCATTAACTTGTTATATGACATCAGCGGAAGCGACAACGCGCTTTTGACGCTGTACGACGCGGCGGACCGCTCCGCGCAATATCAGGTTTCCGTCAAGTTTTCCAATCAAAGCAATCTTATCGATTTTGAAGTGTACTCCGGTCAGGAATCCTTCAAAGTCTACTCGCAAGCCCTCTTTCATAAGGAAGACTATGACGAGATTTCGCATGACGCGTTTGTGCTCCGTATCGCCGAGGGCGCGTGGATGGAAGGCGAAGCCCGTTTGGGAATGCGCTTTTCGTCCGAGAGCAAAAGCGGCATTGGCGTGAGCGTCTATGAGGGATTTTATGATTCCGTAGAAGAGGCGCAGGCGTCCGGCCATGACATTACGGCGCAAGTCTGGAATCAAGGCGACATGAAAACTTCCGGAGGATACGCCGCCGATTATTATTCGTCCCCCGTCGGACAGTCGCCCGGATTTACCCTGATATTCCGGCGCGGCGAAACGGTTGTGGAAATGATGCCGTTCCATGTCAGCATGGACGTTGCCCAAATCAGCATTACGCACCCCGGCAACCTGTACGCCGGAACGGAGAGCCACCGGGAATACGCGGCGGGTTTTTCCGTGCGGAACCCTGACGAATCCAGCTCTTATTACGTATACGTATACGTCATGCGGGAAGGTTATCCCGCCAACGCGCAGTATTACCTTAGTTTGAACGCGCAGACGCCGGACAATTCCCTCACAGGCCCGGACGCGATTTACAAAGCCGCGCTGGGACGCATTTCCAAGCAGGCGGATTGGGACAACGCGCCCGACATCAAGGAGCGGTTATTTTCAAACGCCAGTCAAGCCGGAGGCGGTTTCCTGACGGATTTCAGTCAGGGAAGAGTCACGTTTACGATTCAGGACGCGTGGATGAACATCCGCTATATCGCCTTTGAGACCGTCGAAAACAGCGAGCAGCCGTCCGTTCTGCCGCCCGCCCCCGACCCGCTCAACCTTGACACGTATTTTTCTATCGGCTGGGCGCTGGATGAGAACGGGAGACTGCCGAGTAACTGGTTCCCCGTAGACCATGAAAACGACAGCTATTACTATAACGGCTACCAAACGTTTCTGCAAATGAACGCCTCATTTGACAGCGAGACTTTGAGCTTTGCGCCCGCGCCGTTGCAAGATGGGGCTACCATTTATCCGACATTCACCGCGGGAAACAAGGTGGAAATTTACGCGGGTTTGAACGCCAGCGCCGCGACGAGCGCCGTAAAGCAGACATCGGGCGAAAACGCCGTGGAACTTCATTCCGGTCAGCCGATTCGTTATTCCGCGGCGGAACAGGACAAGGAACACCTGAAAAATTACTGGGTCACGTACATTACGGCGCCGACGGACGGGGCGCGGTTGTTCGTAAACGCGGCCAGCAACATCGACGACGCCCACCGGGACAGCGAAACGGGCGCCGACGGCAAGGGTCTGCCCCGCCGTGAGGTGTTCCTTGACAGCCGTTACGGATACCATCACGACATCTTTCTGGCGAATATCGGCGACGAGCCGCTTACCGGACTGTATGTGACGCTTTCGGGCGCCGCCGACGGTTCCGGAACCGCCGAAAACGTGCGCTTGGATGATTTCTACAACTTTAATACAGTCCACGAACTGCCCGCTTTTACTTTGTTCGACACTCTGGACTGGCCCAATGTGTGGAAAATCCGTCTCCTTCCGATTACGGACGAAAACGGAAAAATTCAATCGGGCGACATCAAAGGCTATCTGACGATTGGTTCGGAAAACGGCGGAAAAGTCGTCATGAAACTGACGGGCGTGGCGGGCGTTCCGGAGATTGTCACGGAGGAATTGGAGCCTGTCGCGGGCGCCGATTATCAGGCGGTCAAATACGTCCACTACTCCACGTTTTTACAAACTAGCAGTATGTACGCCTCCGACAAAACCTCGTTCCGCGTCGTGTCGGGGACGTTGCCCAAGGGCGTCGCGGGACAAAATCTGGACGTGACGCTCAATCCCAACGGCGAATTATACGGCGTGCCGGAGGAAACCGGAGAGTTTACGTTCACGGTTCGCGCCACGTTCTACGGCGATGAGAGCGTATACAGCGAAAAGACGTATACGTTGCGCGTGGCGGACAATTCCACGGCGAACGTTTGGCAAATCAACGACTATCAGCAAGACTTGACCGTAAACGAAAGAGCGGTCAGCGGCGCGGCGCCCGCCGAATACGATGTGGACGCGCAGAGCGCTTTGACCATCCATTCCCGAGCCGAATTTCCCGAATTTGTCGACCGGATTACGGTTGACGGCGTGGAACTGGACAAGAGCGAGTTTTCCGTTGACCCGGGCAGCATTATCGCCACGGTACGAAGTCAGACCCTGCGCAGCGCCGCGAACGGCTCAACGCATACCATTTCCTTGGAGAACCGCGCCGGAGGACTGGCGAATCAAAAAACGCTCCTGACGCGCACTTCCGTGAATGTGACCGTGAAAAAAAGCGCGAACAGCGGCGGAAGTTCGTCCGGCGGTTCGAGCGGCGGAAGTTCGTCCGGCGGTTCGAGCGGCGGAAGTTCGTCCGGCGGAGGAAGTTCATCAAGCGGTTCCAGTAGTTCCAGCGGAGGAAGTTCCAGTAGCGGAACGAAGTCCGCGTCGTATTCCGTCAGCGTGAAAACGCCGTCTAACGGCTCTTTGACCGTAAGCCGCAAAACCGCCGCTTCCGGCGCGACTGTCACCGTCACGGCGCGGCCTAACGCGAATTACGCCCTTGAAAACGTGACCGTGACGGACAGCAAAGGCGCCGCCGTGTCCGTCAGCGGGAACGGCGAAACGCGAACCTTTGTCATGCCCGCCCGACGCGTCACGGTCAGCGCGACGTTTGTACGGCTCTATCGCGTCAGCGCGATGACGCTGGATTTCGGCTGGGTGGAAGTCAAGCCGGAAGGCGCCGTGCCGCAGGGAACGAAAATCACGCTGACCGCCCATCCGGAAAGCGGCTACAGAGCTGAACGCCTCCGGGCTTATATGGGCGACGCCCCGGTTTCCGTGACCGATAACGGCGACGGTACGGCAACGTTCGCCATGCCCGCCGGCAACGTGGAGGCAAGCGCGGACTTTACGCCGATTCCGCCGTTGGAACAGTTTACCGATATTCGGACTACCGACTGGTTCTATGACGACGCGGCGTGGGCTTTTGACCGCGGCATTATGAACGGCGTCACGCCTGACGCTTGGACGCCGCAGGACAACATCTCCACGGCTACCGTCGTTGTTACTCTGGCGCGTTTGCAGATGGGCGCCCAAATGGACGAGATTTTGGAGGAGTTCGAGGATGACATCTACGCGGACAATCGCCCGTGGCTCCCGGACGGCGGCGAATGGTACTACCGCGAGGCGCGATGGGCGGCGGCAAGCGGCATTCTGACGGAAAATGTCTTTACCGGACGCGAACCGCTTTCAAGAGCCGGATTTGCCGTCATTCTGCGCAATTATCTGCGCTACCGGGGCATTCAAACGGAAGTTCCCGCGCCTTATGAGTTTTCGGACGCCGCGGCCATTGAGACGCAGGGCGCCGCGCTGGGTGAGAATCTGAACGACGCGTTCCAGATTCTCCGGGAGGCGGATGTGTTCCGGGGCGATAAGACGAACGCAATGCTTCCGAACAATCATTCTACCCGCGCTCACATGGCGGCTCTCCTGCATCGCCTGTCCGATTATATCATCAAAGCGGAAACCACGGAAGGATAATTTCAGATAAGGAACAGCGGAAAAATAAATGTGAATGAACGAATAAAGCGTCCCAAGTCGCCCCCGGAAGGAGGGGGGGATGTCACGAAGTGACAGAAGGGGGAAACACGACCCGGCCCCTACCCGGGACTTACGCGACACCCTCCCCCAAAGGGGGAGGGCTTAGGGCGGCGCAACTTTTCAGACAGTTTATTTTTGAGCAAGTCCTAACTATGCGGAATCTCCCCGCTCCTTAGTAAGCGTCGTCTGTGGGGGCGGATTGACGCGAAAAATCCCCGGCTCAAAGTGAGTCGGGGAACAGGGAGTGAGTAAAGATATGACGCCCAGCCGCGCAAACCGTCAGATTTGCGCGGCT
>JAFSOM010000185.1 GCA_017447005.1 Oscillibacter sp. | reverse complement strand
CCGGGAAGGAGGCGTGAGCCGTGGAGACGAAAAACATCATGATTGTCGGCGTAGGCGGACAGGGGAGCTTATTGGCAAGCAAACTTCTCGGTCACTTGCTTCTGGAACAGGGCTATGACGTGAAAGTGTCGGAAGTGCACGGCATGTCCCAGCGCGGCGGAAGCGTCGTAACTTACGTGCGTTACGGCGATTGCGTCAACTCGCCCGTGATTGACAAGGGGGAGGCGGATTTTATCGTGTCGTTTGAACTGCTGGAAGCGGCGCGGTGGCTGTCGTATCTGAAACCCGACGGGCAAATCGTCACGTCCACGCAACAGATAGACCCCATGCCGGTTATCACGGGCGCGGCGGCGTACCCGGAAGGCCTCGTGGAGAAAATGCGCGGCGCCGGGGCGAACGTGGACGCGCTGGACTGTCTCGCGCTGGCGGAACAGGCCGGAAGCAGTAAGGCCGTCAATATTGTGCTGATGGGGCGGCTGTCGCGCTACTTTGACTTCCCGGAGGAGGCGTGGCGCAAGTCCCTGGAAGCCATGGTTCCGGCGAAGTTTCTCGACTTGAATTTGAAGGCGTTCGCGCTGGGAAAAAGCGCTTGACAAACCCTCTTTCGTGGTGTAAAGTACTACACCGTTAAAGAGCGCGCTTGTGAAAGCGTGTGGAAAAGGAGTGAATCCATTTGGAGCGCTATTATCAGCCAGAAATCGAAACCGCCTCGCGGGAACAAATCAAGGCGTGGCAGGATGAGCGTCTTGTCAAGCAAGTGCGTCACGTCTGGGACAACGTGCCCTACTACCGTCAGAAAATGCAGGACGCCGGAGTAACCCCCGACGACATCAAAAGCGCTGACGATTTACACAAGTTGCCGTTTTTGAGCAAGGACGACTTGCGCAAAGCCTACCCTTACGGCCTCGTCGCCGTACCGCTGAAAGACTGCGTGCGCATTCAGTCCACGTCCGGCACGACCGGAAAGCGCGTTGTCGCTTTCTATACGCAGGCCGATTTGGACTTGTGGGAAACCTGTTGCGCCCGGGCGATTACGGCGGCGGGCGGCACGAATGAGGACGTTTGTCAGATTTCCTATGGTTACGGTCTGTTCACGGGCGGCCCCGGTCTTAATGGCGGTTCGCATAAAGTCGGCTGTCTGACGATTCCGACATCTTCCGGCAATACCGAACGCCAGATTATGTTTATCCGTGACTTGAACGCAACGATTCTTTGTTGTACGCCGTCCTACGCGGCCTATCTCGGCGAAAGCATGAAGGAAATGGGCCTTACGCCGGACGAAATTCCCCTGAAAGCGGGCATTTTCGGCGCGGAAGCGTGGTCGGAGGAAATGCGTCAGAGCATTCAGGAGACGCTCGGCATTAAAGCGTATGACATTTACGGCCTGACGGAGTTATCCGGCCCGGGCGTGTCGTTCGAGTGCTCCGCGCAGACCGGTATGCACATCAATGAGGACCACTTTATTGCGGAAATCATCGACCCCGAAACGGGCGAAGTACTGCCTGACGGGACGCAGGGCGAACTTGTGTTCACGTCCATCACGAAACAGGCGTTCCCGCTGATTCGTTACCGGACGCGTGACATTTGCGTGTTGTCGCGTGAAAAATGCTCTTGCGGACGGACGCATGTCAAGATGAGCAAACCGCGTGGGCGTACCGACGATATGCTGATTATCCGCGGCGTGAATGTGTTCCCGTCGCAGATTGAAACCGTCCTGTTGAATCTGGGCTACCCCGCCAATTATCAGATTATCGTCGACCGCGTGAACAATACCGACACCCTTGACGTACAGGTAGAGATGACGCCGGAGATGTTCACGGACAACCTCGGCGAAATCAACCGCCGTCAAAAGGAACTCGTGGACGGCTTGCGCTCCATGCTGGGCCTGACCGCGAAAGTGACGCTTGTCGCGCCGAAATCCATTGTGCGCAGTGAGGGCAAAGCGGTACGCGTGATTGACAAGCGGAAAATCTGAAAGGAGGGCGTTTCATGAGCATTCAGCAAATTTCCGTTTTTGTGGAGAACCGTCCCGGCGCGTTGCAGGCCATGACCGCCGTGTTAGCCGAAAACGGAATCGATATGCGGGCGTTTTCCCTCGCGGAGACCAGCGATTTTGGCATTGCGCGCATTATCGTTGACGACGTATACAAGACGACGACCGTCTTACGCGACGCGGGCTTTGTGCATAACGTCACGCAGGTGTTGGGCGTGGCGCTGTCGGACACCCCCGGCGGACTGGACAAGGTTCTCCGCGTACTGGCCGACGCGGGCGTAAACGTCGAGTATATGTATGCGTTTCTGGGCGGTAAGCAGGGCAAGGACGCCTACATGATATTCCGCGTGGCGGACAACGCGAAAGCCGCCGCCGCGCTCGCCGCGAAGGGCGTCAAGCAGGTGGAGCAACAGGAGATGACCGACCTTTAACACGGTATCCGAATCCGGCGCGGCGGCTTGCCGTTCCGGGTTTGGCTTTTTCATGAGGCTATGGAACACTTTAAAACGCTGGGACTGTATTTGCACATCCCATTTTGCAAGTCAAAATGCGCCTATTGCGACTTCTACTCCCTCGCCGGGGCCGACGAACGCATGAACCCCTACGCCGACGCGCTTTGCGTACAGTTGGAGACGTTCGCGCCACGCGCCGCCGGATACGTCGTCGATACGGTGTACATCGGGGGCGGCACGCCGTCGTATCTGGGGCCGGAGCGCCTGTTACGCCTCTTGGACGCCGTGCGGCGCGGCTACCGTCTCGCGTCCGACGCCGAAATCACGCTGGAAGCGAATCCGGATTCCGTGGGCGCGTGGTTCGCCGAACTCTATACGGCGGGATTCAACCGCGTATCGCTGGGCGTACAGTCGGCGGACAACGCGCTGTTGCGCGGCGTCGGACGCGTGCACACTGTCGAACAGGCGGCGGAGGCCGTGGAGACCGTGCGCCGTGCGGGATTTGAGAATCTGTCGCTGGATTTGATTTACGGCTTGCCCGGAGAGACGGCGGAGGCTTGGAGAAAGAGCGTGGAATACGCTGTCAGTCTCGCGCCGGAGCATTTGTCCTGTTACGGCCTGAAAATCGAACCGGGCACGCCGTTATTCCGCCGCCGCGACGCCTTATCCTTGCCCGACGACGACGAACAGGCGGAGCGTTACCTGTGGACGATTGACGCGCTCTCTAAATACGGCTATCGGCAGTATGAGATTTCCAACTTTGCCGAACCGGGCCGGGAATCGCGGCATAACCTCAAGTATTGGACGCTGGGCGAATATTTAGGCTTCGGGCCGGGGGCGCATTCGGACTTTGACGGTTATCGCTTCGCGTGGGCGCGGGATTTGGGCGCGTTTCTGCGGGAATCGCAAGAAAGACAGTGGACTTACGCGGAATCCGCGCAAATCACGCGACGCGAACGGGCGCGGGAATGGCTTATGCTGGGCTTACGTACCGCGCAAGGCGTGGGGCTGTCCGAGTACGAGACGCGTTTCGGACGGACATTCGACGCGGACTTTTTGCGCCAGTGCGTCCGCGCCGGATACGCTGTGGAACAGTCCGGACGCGTGGCCCTGACGCCTAGCGGCTTTCTGGTATCCAATCAGATAATCGGGCGGCTATTGGAACTGTCAGAACCATGAGCGCGGACAGTCCCGCAATAAAAGCGAACGAATGATTTATCCGGCGCGGGTTTGCGTAACCTGCGCCGGATAAACGCTTGTAAAGCTGTCGCGCAGTTCTTCCAATCGTGAACGCGCAAAGGTATGCGTAAAGTTTTCGCAATAATTCCGCGTTATTGTTAAGATTTCGCTGTCAAGTCTACCCTTCCCCCGGAACGGGGGAAGGTGGCGCGCAGCGCCGGATGAGGGCGAAAAGCTCAACTTGACAACGACTCCTACACGCATACCGCGCAGAGTGTCCGAAGAAAAAATTGTTGCATTTTGACAAAAATAGGGATATAATAAAAGCCTTACGAATGGGGATAGGATTTTCTAAACGCTGATAAAAAACATCCTCGAAGAGAATCCGAAAATCGGGCGCGGACGATTGCGAAATCAAACGGAAAACAGGAAGGGGGATGCGTGATTGTGAATCATGTAGGCGGAAACAATTATGGAATTATCATTGGCGGGAATAATCGCGGAGTTGTGACGAATGTCGTTCCGGACACGAAAGAGCGGTCGACGGAAACCCCGGTCGAAAACGGAACGGACGCGAGCGCGCAAACGTGGACATATGACATTGCGCTGTCGTACGCGAGCGAACAGGAACGGACGGTCAGACGCGTGGCGGCGATTCTGGAAACGGAGGGCTTGAAGGTCTTTTTCGCCCCCGACCGTCAGGGACAGTTCGCCGCCGATAATATGATTGCGCGCTTTTATCGGATTTTCCGCTATCAAAGCCGATACGCGGCGGCTTTTGTGACGGAAGATTATCTCCGTAAAGATTATACGCTCTACGAGGCGGAGGCGGCGCAACTGCCGGACGGTCACGGACGGAAAAACCGTCTGATTCCGATTTATTTCGGCGGCGCGGCGCTCCCGGGACTGGATTCCGATATTTGCTTTGTCCGGGGCGACGGAATGCGTGAGGCGCGGCTTGCGGAACAGATTTTGCAAATCATCCGCGAGCGCGACGGAGGACAATAAAATGCCGCAGGAAAACAACGAAAACAGCGTCAATCCCGCGCAACAGCCGGAACCGGCGGAAAAGGACAGCGTTGCAACGCCGTCTCCGGAACAACAGGCCCCGGCGGATACGGAAAATCCCCCCGCGAATCCGGAAGGTGACGCGCCCGACGAGACCCGGAAGGACGATTCCCTGTTTGGGGTAGTGCAATCCATTCATTCCCTCATGGCGTCCTTGGTGGAGGACAAGCGAAAACAGCAGGATGAACAGGAACGCGCTATCAATAATTTCAACATTGTCAACCATGGCGTTATCATTGGACGCGATAACATGGGCGATATTGTCAACAGCGTCAACGCGTCCGTTTCGCCGGATTCCTCACCGGAGGAAAAATCGGTGAAAGGTACGCTGGAGGACATCTTGCGCAGTCAGGATTCCGTTACCCGCTCCGCGCTCATGATGCTGGCCGTACTGAAATATGTTCCGTCGGACATTTTCAACGAAATGACATGCGACCTCTGTCGGCGCCTGACGGGAGATGAGAAACTGAACGTTTCCTTTTTGTGGCGGGCGCAGGATTTGCTTTCCGGCGTACCTCTTACGGAGAGAACCCAAAACCCGTATTTGTACGCGGAGACCGCTACCGTATGGGTCGGCTTTCAGGACGCGGCGCTGGCCGATTGGACGCTTGCTTTGATATGGAAAGAACAGCGGCAACTTCGCAAGATTACATTGAAGTGGCTTTTCAGTCTCCGCGAGCGGACGGAAACTTTCGCGGAACGCCTTACCGCCGATATGTCCATGTTAAGCCTGACGCGCTTATGTTCCTTGGATGTGGCCTACGCTAAGGAAGCGGTGTTTCCCATGCTGGAACAGACCTTTACAAATCAGAGAGACATTCCGTATTTGGTCGATTTCTTTCAGTCCTTTATGCGCATGGATGAAGCGTGTCAAAAAACGGCGAACCGGATTTTGCGCCGCTGGAGCCGGGATGATTTGCTCTGGCAGGTGCCCTATCGTCTGTACGGACAGGCGCGCATGTCCGGCGAATGGGACTTTCAGGAAAGAACTCCCTCCGCGCTCTATGAGAAACTGGAAGCGGACATTGACGCCGGAAAGCGCGGGGATATTGTCGTATGGTTCCAACAGAATCGCGGGCATTATCTTCTACCCATCCACCGGACGCGGGAAGAGGCCTTGACGTTGCGCGAACTCCGTTTAAACGAGGCGTCGGAAAAAATAAATGATGAGGCGACGGAACGCAACGAGCACAGCCGCGCATTAGCCGCGCTTCTGATTCAGCAAACGGGACAGGTATTCGCCTCTAACCGGGGGCATACGAACCGCAGATGGGCGACGCTGTTTTTTCTCAGTCTCCTGCGCTGGGATTATCTGACCGATTACTCCTCCAAGCCGCAATTAGTCTTTTTGCGTTGCTTACAGCGAAAGACTTTACGGGAACAACTTCTCCCGATGTTTCAGGCGATTTGCCGTCCGCCGTTTCTCGACGCGACCGCGCAAATACTTTCCAGCCATATGACGGAAATTCAGGGGCATGACGACGCTTACCGCAATCTGGAAAAGTCTATGCTGACTTTGGGGAAAGCGGACTATTCCGGCGCGTCGGCGCTTTTGAGAGCGTGCGGACGGGACGAGGACGCGGCTCCGGCGGCCTGTTTTTAAAGATTCCTTATCCGGCCTCCTCCCATTCCGCGGTTGTCCTCACGGATGGCGTTCAGCCCCCGATGGTTATTGAGTACAATCTGGCGCCGGCCCCGGACAGGAGACGGATTCGGAAAGGGCAGTATCAGAAGCGCTATGAAATTGACCTCCGCGCCCATGACATCGCCTTTACGCTGGAATTGCGCTCGCAGGACGGCATTTCCGCTTTTCAGGCGCAAGCGTATGCGACCGTTGAGGTCAATGACCCCGTGCGGATTGTGGAGCGCAATATGCGCGACGTGGCCTCCGCCGTGAAAAACGCGCTCGTTTCCCCCATGGAACAGTTCTCGAAGCGTTTTCTGATTGAAGATTTTCGGGAACTGGAAGAAGACTTGAACCGTTGCCTTCACGCGGAAATCGCGTCAAGCCAAGCCTTGCCCGGGCTGTCCCTACGCAATTTCCGGGTATCCGTCCAGCCGGACAGCGATTATCTTGAAATGGCGAAAAACGAAATCAAGCAACGGCATTCCGCCGCAAAAGCCGCCAGCGTCGCCGAGATGTGGCGCAATCCCAGAGCGAGGGCGTATCAGCAGGTATTGACCAATCAAATGACCGCCGCCGAGGCGGAAGCGGCGGGATTCAATGAGCAAATGCGGCAACAGTCGCTGGTGATGGATTTTCTCAAGACCGCGCAGGACACGGGCAATCTCAATCCCGAGACGACGGACGCCCTGTTGACCAATCTTTTAACCTCTCTGACAGGCAATCCCGCGCTTCAGACTCAAAATCCGCCCTCTGCGGAACGCCCTCAAGATGAGGACGAAGACGAAGACGACCCCGACGACTTTTAAACGCCTTGTCAGTCGTGCGGACGCCTCCCTATGTGCGCGGAAGGCTTTTACTTGTCAAATGGCGCCGAAACGCGCTGATTGAGAGGAGCGGAATTGATGTTGGATTTATATTATCGCTTTTGGGCGGCATTGCTGAAACATCCGCCTCTTTACCGTGCGGCTCTTGTCCTTCTGCCATGGATACTGATTTTCTGGCTGTTTGCAAAATGTAAAGTCTGGCAAGCTCTGTCGTTTCTACTAAACCTTTGCGTCAGCGGCTTGTGTCTGCTTTTGGAGTTCGCGTTTTCCTTTTTACGGTTTCGCGCTCCCCTGCGCTATGTGCGGATTTGCGACGCCGTACTTTACGGCGCGTTGGGGCGGTGTCACGCGGGACTGGAATGGCTGGGGAAGGCTTCGGCGCGTATGCGCGTATGGCATTTTCTCCTTCTGTGGGCGCTCAGTATCGCGCTGGTGATGTTGCCGGATATGGAACGCGTCCCTTCTCCCAATCCCGTACAGGCTTTTTATCAGGAACGCGAATCTTACGCGGGAAAACGTTACGTTCCGCTTCCTTTGCCGTCCTTTCTCAGGGTGTACGGCCCGGAAGATAACATATGGCTTTCGCTGACGTATGACCACAGGGACGGCGCGAATATACGACGGGGACCCGGTACGGAGTACGAACCGTTCACTACCATTGTGAACGATGATATGGTGCTTTGGATGGGAGAAAAGAAACGCGGATGGCTCCGTGTCCGCCTGACGGACGGCAGAGAAGGATGGATACGGGAAACGCTGGTGATAGGGTTGCCGTAGTCCGTCTGACCGGGACGCGGCGCGAACTGTCGCCGACAATCGGAATAAGAACGACGAACTGTTGCCGACAATCGGAATAAGAACGACGAACTTTCCGCGCCGTAGACGTTTCAGCCTGCGGCGCGGAATAACCGCTCCCGCCGTAAGCGCGCTTACGACGGGAGGTTTTTTCGGTCACGGGCGACGCTTTGCGCGGCGTAGCTGTAACCAGTTCAGGAGGCGTCCGGATTCCAGCGCGGCTAGGGCGCGCACGCCGTCGAAGTCGACATACGGATTATAGACGGCTTCCAGTTTGTCATGCGCGGCTTTGGCGTCGCGGAGCGCGGAAACGGCCTCTTCCCGTAACGCGGTTATCATGCGGCTTTCGAGACGGAACGCGCCTTTGTCGGGGATGTCGGCGAGGGCGTCGAGACGGACGCGCCGGAACGGTACGCCGCCGTATTCCATGCCGGGACGCGAGGTGACGAAACCAACTCCAAGCCCCGGAATCAGCAGATGTTCGATTTGCTCCGGATTCTCCGGCGACATACAGCACAGCGTATCCCAATGACGGGCGCAGGCCTCCCGGCGCAACGTTTCCAGCATGGGCGCCGCGAAACCGAAACGGTCTTGCAGTTCATACAGACGCGGGCAGAGGGCGTCCGCGCTTTCAAACCGCCAGAGATAGCCCTGATACGTCAGGGAGCCTAAAAAGCGGCGTACAGTACGGCCTTGTTGCGTTCCCTTGCGGCGCAGTTCCCGCGAGGCGATGCCGCGGAAACGGCGTTCGGCGCGGGCGTGGTCAAAACTAACGCGTGCGGCGGCGTCGCGTTCGAGAACTCTTGCGGCGTTCAGCGCCCGATACGCCCGGACATAGGCGGCTTTGTACTGTTCCGTATGCGCCTTGACCGCCGCCGCGTTTTCTTTCGCGGAAATGAGGTCATAGAAGCGGCCCAAGTCGAGGTAACGGTCAACCGCCGCCGGGTAACGCGGCTCCAAGACGTGAGGCGAAGTACCGTCCGCCGCCGCGCAGCGGATTTCCGGGAACACGACGCCGTCAAGCGAATCCGGGTCGCCGGAACAATGCAGGTATTCGACGGCGGTTCCGGCCTCTTCCATCGTCCGTCCGAGTTCCCGCAGGAACGTGTTTTTCCCGACGCCCGGCCCGCCTTTCAGGATGATGAAGTCCAGCGCGTCATTGAGGTCGATAATCTCCGGGAACAGATTTTGAAAGCCGTCCCCGCCGTTCGCTCCCGCGAAAAAATGCGTTGTTTGCGCCATAGATAAGCCCCTCCCGCAGTGAAAACGCCTGAAATGACGGCGTTTTCCGTTTTTCACTTTCAGCCTATGCGACACGGCGCGATTGTGACTGTCATTTTTTCCATTGCGCGGCCTTTTATGTTTTCAGCGTCCGCGGCGCCGGAATCTGACAATAACACAAAAACTTCCCACAACAGGACGCTTGAAACCGTGCGGAAAAGTAGTATAATACAAAATCACGAAAGAAACGGAACGCGCACAGGCGTTTCGGCGGGGAGGGAACGGACAAGCCATGGATTGGGACAGCGAAGATTTTACTTATTATAAAGCCGAGCACGTCACCTCTCTGAAGTACCACCGGAAGCAGCCGATTGAAATCTACACGACGGCGTTCGGCGTGGAGCAGTGCGCGCCGAAGTTTACGGTGGGGCCGTGGGCGCGGAAGAATTACCATCTGCACGTGATTCTGTCCGGCAAGGGCACGTTGCGCGTCGGGGAGCGGCTTTATCATCTGCACGGCAACCAGACGTTTCTGCTCAAACCGCAGGAAACCGTACTCTATCAGGCCGACGCGAAAGACCCGTGGCGTTACTGCTGGGTATCGTTCAACGGCCCGACGGCGGAAAAGTGCATGGACGCCGCCGGATTCCCGGAGGGCGTCAACGCCCGCGACTGTTACGTAGACGCCAGCGAATTTTTAATGCTGGTATGGAAGTTGTTAGGTTGCGGCGGGAATACGTTGCAAAACGAGCTGTTGCGCCTGAGCCTGACCACGGAGTTTATCGCCCTGATGATTGAATCGGGCCTCCGGGGGACGCAGCCGCGACGACATGACGACTCCCCCGATTTGTACGTTGACCACGCCTTGGACGTGATACGCCATCAGTACGCGAGCGTGAAAATCAGCGACATCGCCAAGCGTATCGGGATTAACCGCAGTTACCTGACGAGTATCTTTAAAAAGCGGACGGGGCTTTCCCCGCAGGAATATTTACTCCGTTACCGCCTGAGCAAAGCTTGTCAGCTACTGTTGACGACCAGCCAGCCGATACAGGAAGTGGCGCGGCAGATTGGCTACGAAAACCCCATGACGTTTTCCAAGATGTTCAAGAGCGCTTACGGCGTCAGCCCCAGCGCGTACCGCGCCCAAGCGCCCGCGCCGGGTATGCCGCCGTCGCCCGTATGCGACCCCGCCGGACGCGCCGATAACGACGCCGCCCCGCATTCCCGCGACGATACCGCCAATACCGCCGCCCAAAGTCCCCGCGACAATACCGCCGAAGATATGCGTAACGATAACGCGAACGATACCCGCAATCACGAAACCGACAATCACGGCAGGGAGGAAACAACATGATTCTGTACAGCCCGCAAGATGGTTTGCTGACGCTTCACACCGCCCATACGACCTATCAAATGGAACTGGAGCCGCACGGATTCTTGCGACACCTCTATTACGGGGCGCGGACGGACAACGCCGACTTCCGCTATCTGCACCGCAACTATGACCGGGGCTACTCGGGCAATCCCGCCGAACTCCGCAACGACCGCTCTTTCTCCGTCGACACCATGCCGCAGGAGTACACCGGATTCAACGCGGGCGACTTCCGCACGCCGTCTTTACGCGCCGTACACGCCGACGGCAGTTACGCCGCAGACTTGCGTTACGCCGGACATGAAATCGTGAACGGGAAATACGCCCTCCCGGGTCTTCCCGCCGCTTTCGACCGCGACGGAAACGCTATGACGCTCATTATCACGCTGAAAGACACCGCCACGCCGTTACAGGTACGTCTCTATTACGGCGTCTTTGAGGAATTAGACGTGATTACCCGGGCGACGGAGATTGTCAACGGCGGTACGGACGCGGTTTATCTCGAAAAGGCGGCGTCGGCTTGTATGGACATTCCTTTCGGGAAGTGGGAGCTGTTGCACTTCCACGGGCGGCACTGCATGGAACGTCAGGCCGAACGCGTCCCGCTGGGCCATAACGCGCAGACCGTGGAATCGCGGCGCGGCGCGAGCAGTCATCATCACAACCCGTTCGTGATTCTCTGCGCGCCCGATACCCGCGAGTACGCCGGGGAATGCTACGGCTTTATGCCGGTCTGGTCGGGAAACCACAAGACGGAAGTCGAAACGGATTACTTGGGAAGCGTCCGCGTCGTGACCGGGATTCACGACAGCCAATTCCGCTGGAAACTCGAACCCGGTCAGAGCTTTTATACGCCGGAAGTTCTGTTGTCCTATAGCGCCACGGGCTTTTCGACGCTCAGTCATAACTACCATGACATGATACGCTATCACATCTGCCGCAGTCAGTACGTAGGCAAGCCGCGTTCGATACTGGTCAATAACTGGGAGGCGACGTTCTTCACGTTCGACACGGAACGCCTGTTACGTATCGCCCGGGAGGCCGCGAAACTCGGCGTGGATTTGTTCGTCATGGACGACGGATGGTTCGGGACGCGCAACGACGATAACTCCGGCCTTGGCGATTGGTTTGTCGACGAGCGCAAACTTCCCGGCGGCTTGCGTCCGCTCATTGAGGGCGTGAAGGAACTCGGCATGAAGTTCGGAATCTGGATGGAACCTGAAATGGTCAACGAGGATTCCGACTTGTACCGCAGACATCCCGAATGGGTCTTACGCGCCCCGAACCGCGCCCCGATGTACTGCCGCAATCAGCTTGTGCTGGACATGTCCCGCGAGGACGTGCGCCAATATCTGTACGACTGTTTCTCAACGCTGTTGCGCGACAACGAGATTTCCTACGTCAAGTGGGATATGAACCGCTCCGTGTCGGATATGTACTCGAACGCGCTCCCGGCGGACCGTCAGGGCGAGGCCGGACACCGCTATGTCTTGGGCGTGTATGATTTGCTGGAACGTCTGACGCAGACTTTCCCCGACGTGCTCTTTGAGGGTTGCGCGGGCGGCGGCGGACGATTTGACGCCGGAATGCTCTATTATACGCCTCAAATCTGGTGCTCCGACGATACCGACGCCATTGAACGGTTAGCCATACAGCACGGCACGTCCTTCGGGTATCCGGCGTTCACGATGGGCGCGCACGTGTCCGCCTGTCCGAATCAGCAGACCGGACGCGTCACGAGCATGTATACGCGAGGCGTCGTGGCGATGTCGGGCACGTTCGGCTATGAGCTGGACTTGAACCGCCTTTCCGATTCCGAAAAAGATGAAGTGCGCTTGCAGATTGACGCTTTCAAGAAAGTGGAGGCGCTCATACGCGACGGGATTTACTACCGCCTGAACGAACTGGAAGAGCAGGAGTTTTACAGCGTTTGGGAGTTCGCGGCGCGTGACGGTTCGGAGGCGCTGGTCAATCTGGTCGTGAAGCATGTGCTCGCCAACGCGCCGTTATGTCACGTCCGTCTGAAAGGCTTAGACCCGGCGGCGACGTATCGCGTGGAGGGTTCGGACAGCGTCTACTCCGGCGCGGCCCTGATGAGCGGCGGCTATACGTTCCCCATGCTCTGGGGCGATTATCCGTCCATGCAACTGCGTTTCATGCGCGTGGGTTGACGCCTGAATATGATAACGCTACTGAAAAACTGGTACGACGCGGAACGGGAAAAACTCCGTCCGCTGTCGCGCCGCGCCAAAGCGGAATATGTCTGGCAGTATTATAAGCTCTGGATTATTGCGCTTGTTTCCGTCGTGGGGCTGTCGGTCTATATCACGGTTCACCGGCTGACCGTCCCGGCGGATAACTGGCTCTACGTCACGTTCGCCAACACTTACGCCGACGTGGGCAACGGTTCGACGCTGTGGCGGGACTTCGTGGACGCGTCCGGATACGATACGCGGGAAAAGAACGTCTACTTTCAGAACAGTTGCTACTTCGACCCGTCCGACACGCGCTACAACGCCTACTATACGTACTTCGTGGCGTATGTGGAGGCCGGGACGCTCGACGCGATAACGATGGAGCGGGACGATTTGGCCTTATTGGGAACGCGGGGCCGCCTGTTGGATTTGACCCGTCCGGAGGCCGACGGTCTCGCGGAGAAGTACGCCGACCGTCTGATATACGCGATTCCGGCGAACGAGGAATACGGCCCCGACCCCGTGCCGATTGGAATCGACTTGAGCGATACCTGTCTTGTGACGGAGTTCCGCGTCTACGAAAAAGACTGCGCGCTGGGAATCTCGGCGAACTGTCCGCACATCGACGCGGCGGAACGCTTTCTGGAGTATATCTTTACCCGGAGCGGCATAGACGGCGGGACGGCGGCGCATAACGGAACGGATAACGGCGCGGAGAATATGGAAGCGCATAGCGGAACGGACGGCGGCGCGGTATTGGAGAGCGTCGCAAACGGCGCGGTATCGGAGAGCGTCGCAAACGGGATGGTATCGGAGAACGGCGCGGACGGCTTGGAGGCGGAATCATGAATTTGTTGCGCGGCTTTCTGGACAATGACAGCGCGTTCGGACGCCTGATGACACGTTGCTGGATTATTATTGCCTGCAATGTCCTGTTCGTACTACTGACGCTTCCCGTCGTGACGATTGGCCCGGCGTGGGCCGCGATGGACTACGTATTGTTGCGAACCTTGCGCGGCGACGGCGATTTGAACCCGTTGCGGGAGTTCTGGAAGGGTTTCCGCATGAACTTCAAACAGGCCTTCGTCTGCGGACTTGCGATTCTGTTTTTAGGCGGCTTTCTCGCGCTGGAAATTTACTGGTGCGGACAGTTCGGCGGCGTCTTTCAAATCTTCCGCCTCGGGCTTGTCATGATTCTCTCGGCGGTCGTGATACTCGCGCTGTACCTCTTCCCGGTCATGGCGGCGTTT